>NZ_WHOC01000006.1:0-134339 GCF_013141785.1 Paenibacillus germinis | reverse complement strand
CATGATTATCAAAAGTAATGCAATGTTTTATTTTTCCAATTACAAAAAAGTTTCAAAGGTTGATTCTTACCTACTTTTATAACATCTCCCAACTAATAAATCATTATAACAAAAAAACACCTGCTGCTTAAGCACGTGTTCTTTATACTCACCTTTTTAAAAGCAATCGTCAAACCCATTAATGTTTAGTAATCCAAACACAAAGGCATTATAATTTTGTTCACTCAGCTGCTCTAGTTTCCATAATCCTTTCATGAACCACATAACTGTTGATAATGGCAGCTGCAAACGTTACTCGGTTGTTTCGAAAATAGTGAAATAAAATACGAGCTTCCAGGGACTCTTCATCATATTGCGAAAAGTTAAAGAAATCGTCATCTCCCCATCCCTCACTACGGAGGCTTTCAATCGATTCTGCAATTATACTAGGGATGATCGGCTTGGTTATCGTTGTCATATTCCCACTCCTCGGAGTATATTCAGATACCGTTTATTCCCCGTTTTTGCCCACATCAGGAAACAATAGCGATTATTTATAATAACGGGATTATTGGATGGTAGGATCGGCTTCTTTTGATTGGCTTTTTTCAGCATGTTAAGATCACCTCCTTGCTGTGTTACTCATTCTAACCAATCTATTAATCTATTAAACCTGAGATAACTATTAATTTTGATCCGACCCAAAGATAGAAGCAAACAAAAAAGGAGCAGCATTACACTGCACCTTAAGACTTTATTTTTAGTATTCCATTGTTATGATCGGAGTACCTACGGTTAGTCGCAACTTGCCAGTCGTAGACTCTTGATGCAAAGCAACCTGCAGATTTACCGTTTTGTCACCACTCTTAATAGAGGATTGGAATTCCTTCGAGGATAAAGACGCACTTACCGTATTCTGGTCCTTATAGCTTTCTACGATTTTGCCTTTAAAAGCTAGAGTTATTGAGTTTACCAGCTCTGTAGAACTCTTTTGACCAGACTGTTCTTGCTCATTAACATAACCTTGCACCATAACATTCCATTGGCCATTTATACCAAGCTTCTTCAATTGTTCGCCCGCTTGATCCTGCCACTTAACCAACTCCGACTTTTCAGCTTCATGAGAAGCGTCTAATCGCAAGACGACATAGCAGGCAGATTGTCCCCGTGGACTTGCAACTGTTACGGTGACGACCGCTCCGGGTGCAACCTCAGATTTCGCTGTATAGGTCGGATGTGAATTGGATTCACTCAACACTTCAGCCTGAGAAATCCCAAAAGCTTGGGACAATTTCTTCCCAGTTTGCAGCATATCCTGCGCTACACCATTGCACGTTCCGTAATTGCCTGTATATTTGAAGGTTATTTGATTCTCACTCATCATATACGGTTTAACTGTGTTCAATAACTGGAGCGCTTCTTGCTCACCATGCGCATCGGCATGACGAACCCACCCAAAAATAATGCTTATAATAAACATACAAATGATCGATAATAACCAAGATTTCTGCATATAAAAAGGCACCTCTTTATTAGAATCTTCAACTCTAGTAAAAGGATGCCCAAATCTAGCAGATGTTAAACAGAGGATGTTTTCTCAAGCTCTTTTTCCCGGCGTACGATCTCTTCCATGGAAGTGTTAAGTGCGGCCTGCGGCCCAGGGAAGTGATTTTTATAATAGGCCAAATCCATAATGATCAGAAGAATCAGCATCCCAGCTACGGCATAGCCAGCCATTTGATTCGGAGGAATAACCATGACGATACAGATGAAAATGATCCACAAAAGCGCAACGACAGAAATGAACGTGCTGTATTTTCCGAGATTCCATGGTCCGAGATGCTTATCTTGAAATCTGCCTTCGGCTTTCGCTCTCAGCTTTAGATAGATCGGAATGCCGTAAGCCACATATAAGCCCACAACACTGACCGCAGTTAAGAACGCTATCGTCGTGTAAGTCGCATCCGGATTCACCATTTTGATGATATAGTCGATGAAAGCTAGCAGGAATGAAAGGATAATGGCCAGCCAAATGGCTTTGGCAGGTGTGCGGTATTTCTTTGAAATTTGCGCCCACTGATGGCTCATCGGCATCCCTTTGTCACGAGAGAAGGCATACATCATACGCGAGAAGGAAGTGATAGAAGCTAGACCGCAGAACCACATCGCGGCGGTGACCAACCATAGAATGACAGATCCGAATGTACCGCCAAGCGCTTGACTGATGACATAGATGAAGGCATTGCTTGAACCTGCAGCAGCACCAGCATCCTTAATGGACAAGGTGACAAAAGCAAGCATAACGAATCCAATGACAAACGAATAGGCAACGGATGTGAAAATACCCCAAGGCGCGCGCACACGAGGGTTGATGGTCTCTTCGATCGTATGAGCAGAGGCGTCGTAACCCGTAAATGTCCACTGCGCTTGCAAAAGTCCGATTAGGAAAGCAAACATATACGGTTTATCCGAGAACGTTTCGCCCACTTTGAACAAATAATCGACAGGATTCAAATTACCTTTGGTGAAAAAGGCCAGTGACAAAACCAGTACCGCCACCACAGCGATATGGTACCATGCCGAGAAGTCGTTAAGCCTAGAAACGATACGAATCCCGATATGATTCAGAATACCATGCGTAAGTAGTATGATCGTAAAACAAATCAACACGGTTGTATTGCTGGATTCATAACCAAACACACTCGCGATGAGCGGATCGGCGAATAGCGCTACGGAATAATCGATACCAGCCACAATCCCGATTTGGCCGATCAGATTGATCCAAGCGGTGTACCAGCCCCAGCGTTTGTTTTTCAAAATGGCCGCCCAGTGGTACAAGGCACCAGCCGTAGGAATTGCCGAAGCAAGCTCAGCCATGACTGCCGCGACAAACATGACAAAAAGGGCGACAATCGGCCACCCAAAGCCCATCATACCCGCACCGCCATAGGTTAATCCGTGGCCGTATAACGATACTGCGCCAGTAAGAATGGAAATGATGGAGAATGAAATCGCGAAATTGGAAAATCCACCCATGCTGCGCAGCAATTCCTGGGCATAACCGAACTTGTTTAAATCCCTTTTGTCTTTGTCATGATGATTGGAAGGGTTGCTCATCTTTGATCCTCCTCATCAGATAGATACGATTTGTACAAACAATTCACAAGTCTCATTTCCCTAGGAAACTTTCATGCTTGCTTTCATCGAATTCGCGAATGCTTTTGTTGGCGATTCTGACAATCCATAAAGCAAACAAACACGTTACCGCAATAATTACGATTCCAATCGTCAGTTCCATTCGGCCTCCACCTCCTTCTCCGGACCACCATATAGAAAAGCTTCTTAGCGAAGCGCATTCTCAAGGAAAAACGGTTAGATTTCCAAGTTGACACCGCTCGTCTTTTGCTCGAGCATTTTATTCACGATGGTGCCGATATGCGCGCCACCCTCCAGTGGAGGGGTACCCCCGCGATGAATGTTGGAAATCACCGTGCGATCGCTCTCTACCGTGCCTTTACGCGGTTTATAGCAGATGTAAGCACTTAGCGATTTCGACGAAACAAGTCCAGGCCTTTCCCCGATCAAAAGCACAAGCACTTCCGGCTGCACAATTTCGCCGATGTGATCCATGACAGCAACCCTACCTCCACGGACGAAAAATGGAGTACCTGTGGATAACCCGTAAGCACTCAGTGAATCAAGCAGCGAAGGATAGACAGCGCCCAAATTGGCGTCTACCGCATTGGCGCTCAAACCATCTGAAACGACAATCTGCACCTGCGGCTTAATCTTGCACCTTTTCTGAATGACCTCAATTCCTTCTTCGGTGATGATACGTCCCATATCGGGGCGTTTTAAATAGTTTTCCGTATTCTCGTACCGAGTTTCTACCGTAAACAAACCGAATTCGTCCAAAAGTGC
Organism: Paenibacillus germinis; assembly: GCF_013141785.1. NCBI lineage: Bacteria > Bacillati > Bacillota > Bacilli > Caryophanales > Paenibacillaceae > Paenibacillus > Paenibacillus germinis. The sequence goes on along the minus strand of NZ_WHOC01000006.1, from coordinate 130,439 downwards.
CTGACTGGCTTCACCATATATGGAATCAACAGCAGCGGCATGGTCACGGCGAAACTTAAGCACCTCTTTGGTGAGCGCCCTCGTTCCCGTTCGCCATACGCCGATACGTGCCGGGGTACTGGCAAGCAGTTCATTCATCCCTTCCTCCCATTTGGGAGTTGGTACATTAGAGGTGAATGTATCCAATTCGGGGAACAGGTCCAGTTCCGACACCATTTCTACTCGGGTAGACGGCTGAACTTCCTCGTTAACCAGATCAGGGTTCATAGAGCGAATGGCCGCCGGATTATCAGCAGCTTTGGAAGCAGACAGCTTCTTCTCAAGCTCTGCCATCACCATATCGACAAGCTGATCCATGGGGACAGCTTTGTTCATACTTGTTCCTCCTTAGAGTTTTGCGTCAGCAAAACTGGCTTCGTAAGCAACAACTGTGTTACATAAAAAGGGTCGGATCTCCCGCCAGCGGCGTTAAACGGCCATTTTCCATGATCCCCATTTTCACCAGCCATTGTTCAAATGCCGGGGCTGGGCGCAGTCTCATCAATTCCCTCAAAGTGGCGATATCGTGGTAGCTGGTAGATTGGTAATTGAGCATGCAGTCATCTGCCATGGCTACACCGATCAGGTAATTGACACCTGCAGCGGAAAGCAGCACCGCCAAATTGTCCATATCATTCTGATCTGCCTTCATATGATTGGTGTAGCAAACATCTACCCCCATCGGCAGCTGCTGAAGCTTGCCCATGAAATGGTCTTCCAAACCAGCCCGAATGACCTGCTTGCTATCATACAAATACTCAGGTCCGATGAAGCCCACAACCGTGTTGACGATAAACGGCTTATATTTTTGGGCAAGGCCATAACAACGTGACTCGAGTGTGACCTGGTCGATACCGTGATGAGCTTCGGCTGACAATTCGGAGCCTTGGCCTGTTTCAAAATACCATAAATTCGGCCCGGTCCCCGTGCCTTCCCTGGCAATGAGATCATCTGCTTCGTTAAGAAGAGCAACATCGATACCGAACGCTTTATTGCCGTTTTCCGTGCCGGCCAAGCTTTGAAACACCATATCGGCAGGAGCGCCTTGGCGAATAGCGCGCATCTGGGTTTTGATATGTGCTAAGACACAGTTCTGTGTCGGAATCTGCCACTTCTCCATCACTTCTTTGGTAACCTGCAAAATATTTTTGACGCTATCCGCTGAATCGATAACCGGATTGATACCGATAACCGCATCACCGATCCCATAGCTTAAAGCTTCAAATAAAGCGGCCTTAATCCCCTGAATATTATCCGTAGGATGATTGGGTTGGGCTCGCCCAGACAGAACTCCCTTTTGACCAATCGTAATATTGCAATGCGTTGTGACTTCCATTTTGGATGCGGCTTGCACAAGATCAAGGTTGCTCATTAATTTGGCGGCAGCTGCTACCATCTCACTCGTTAAGCCACGGGAAAGTCTACGAATTTCATCATTTCCCGTTTCTTGCCGCAGCAAGTACTCCCGCAGCTCCGCCACCGTCCAATTACGAACCTCGGTATATATCTTTTCGTTCATCCCTTCCTCGATTACCCGCGACACTTCATCGATTTCCGGCGGCAGCAGAGGGTGATTACGTATATCCGCCAGCGTCAAATCGGACAGAACCAGCTTGGCTGCAATCCGCTCCTTCGCATCCTGTGCGGAGATACCGGCCAACTGATCGCCTGATTTCTCCTCGTTTGCCTTCGCCATGACTTCCTTTAAATCTTTAAATTGAAAGGTTGTACCAAGCAACGTTGTCTTCAGGTTCACTGACTTATCCCCTCCGCTCTGTTGTGAAATGCCAACGTCTTAACCACCACCGGAATCATGATCCCAGAAATCGGCTCGCCCAAATCGATATAATCTCCATGCTCCACACGGATTTGATCGATGCAAATGACTTTCGGACGTTGTCCGCAGCGCTTAGCCAAAGATTGACCGAGCGCCTTCGCGATATCTGTTTCACAGATGACCACCATAGCTTCACAAGCAGGAAAATGGTGGACAAAGCTTGCATGTAATCGATCCGCTAAGTGCTGAAGCGATGTGTATGTAAGATCATTCATTCCTGACAATGCCAGCCCGAACGGAGGTGACTGATCCCGATCAAAGAGGCTTGCGCCGCTTTTCATGATCGCATCTAGCGCATTCGTAAGCAGCTCAGTTTGCTTAAGCATCTGCGGTGTTATATCAAACCCCAGTACAGGCAGATTGCGAATCGGAAGCAGCGATGCATCCAAATGCACCGTAGCACCGCTGATTTCCGTACTCTGCATCCCGGCACCAATGACGGTCGCTCTGACCGTCTGATCTGCACGGATGAGGCGGATAGGATATTGGGCCGATAATTCCTTCCATGTGTGGGCCAGCAGAGGGCCAATATCCTGATGCACCGTTGTATCTGCTAGACTTTCTGGTTTCTTCTCCTCCATCAATAGGCCGATCCCTCCGGATACCATCCATTCTCCAATGGGAGGCATTGACGCAAGCGGCTTGCCGTTCAGCAAGGAACGAAGTGATTCATCATGCTCAGGAATGATCTGCCCGGCTAAATAATCCATCATGCAGTGGCACATTCCCATGCAGATTTCTTTTATGAGAGTAAAGCTAACCGTGTCGCCTGACTTAATGTTGTATCCGCTAGTCCTCAACCACGGACGAATCGATGGCGAGACGTCTATAACGGTTCCTGTTGGATCCATCTGGATGAGCCTGCCACCAACGTGAAAGGTGACCGTTCCAATCAGCTTGCCTCTTTGAAAAATAGCCGCATTCGCTGTACCTCCGCCAATATCGATATTGGCGACTGCGCCTCGAATCTGCATCGAACGGCGCTCCGCACCGGCACCTTTGCCAGCAAGCAGCCCTTCTAGATCAGCACCTGCGGTTGCTACAACGAAATCGCCCGAGCGTTCGGCGAGCAGATGCAGGATTTGTCTCGCGTTTGTTTTATTCGCCGTTTCGCCGGTAATGATCACGGCGCCGGATTTCAAATCCGTCGGACGGATTCCTGCCTGCTCGTACTCTTTGGTCACGATTTCCCAGATACGCTCCGCATTGATTTCATCGCCGTTATTCAGCGGTGTGCTGTGAATCGGACTCGCGTACAGCAATTCCCGCTCCGCGATCTCAAATCGAGGCAAGCTGAGAACACCAGACGAGCGTACTAATTTCAAACGGCTAATCACCATTTTGGTCGTACTCGTTCCGATATCTAGGCCGACACTTGTGATCCACTGGTTATGCATTTCTCCGTTCACCCGTCCTGTGCCACGCTAGATAATGATTCCAAACCCTCGGTGAGCATGCACGCCGCCAGCTTCGAAAGAGGAATACGAGTAGTCATGCTCGCTTCACGCATTTTCTTGTAGGCTTCTTCCTCATTTAAGGAGTATGCCTGCATCACGATGCCTTTCGCTTTTTCGATCACTTTACGCTCTTCGATGGATTGCTTTAGCTGTTTGATGTCCTGTTTCAGTGAATCCATCTTTTCTTTTTGACTCAAAGCAATTTCAACAGCGGGCAGCAAATCTTCCTCCGACACCGGTTTAACCAGGAAAGCGGCGACACCCGCCTCGCGAGCATCCTTCACCAATTCCTTCTGGCTGTACGCGGTAAGCAGTAAAATAGAGGTATCCTGCTGCAGCTTGCGTATAATTTGAGACGCCTTGATGCCGTTCATGACCGGCATTTTAATATCCATGATGGCTAGGTCCGGTTTTAATCTGGCTACGAGTTCTACCGCTTCCTCCCCATTTTTGGCTTCTCCCGCGACCCAATATCCGCCCTCTTCCAGCATTTCTCGAATATCCATGCGAATGATCGGATCATCATCCACAACAACGATGGCGTTTTTCATGCCGATTCGTCCTCCTTCTGCTGCGCTTTGGAAAGCGGAAATGTGATTAGAACGTCCGTACCCCGTCCATCCGAAGTTATGTGAATGACACCGCCGAGATTTTCCTCCACAAGTGTCTCTGTGATTTTCAAGCCAAGATGACCCTTCCTGTCCGAATGGTTTGCTGCTTCGAATCCGACGCCATTGTCAGATACACGGACACAAACGATTGTGCCACTACATTGCAAAGAAATTTCGATATTCCCGGTACGTCTCTCCCCAAAAGCATGCAGCACGCAGTTCTGCACAAGCTCATTGACAACAAGTGCAAGCGTCGTGGCAACGTCTGATTGCAAAATAAGCTCATCACCCGAAATTTTCGGGTAAATGTTCTGATCTGGTTTGGAAGAGGATGAAATAATATTCTTCGTAATACGGTCCACCACATCGTTGAAGTGGATCGTTTCAAGTCCTTCAAAGGCAAGCATTTCATGAATGACGGCAATGCTGTTAATGCGGTTGATACTATCGCGATAGACTCTCTCTACTTCTTCAAGCTTGGTTCTTCGCATCTGCAAGCGGAGTAGACTGGATACGGTCTGCAAATTATTTTTCACACGATGATGAATTTCTTTAATAACTGCGGATTTGATCACCAACTGCTTTTCTTTTTCTTTAATATCCGAGATGTCGCGGATGAGAATAATACCGCCAACCTCCCGCTGATCCCGGTAGATGGACATGGCTTTTAGATCAAAGGAAACATGACCGATTTGAAGCTCCTGATGGATGAGTCCTTTGTGGCCAATGAGAGGGCTCCCTTCCAATCTGCCATAAAACAACTGGGCAATCGGGTATCCGTTGATCGCGCCGACATGACCGATTTCCTTCAACATTTCAGCTGCTCGGGGATTGGTATAGGTCACACACTCTTTGTCATCAAATAAAACAATGCCTTCGTGCATTAGCGACTGCATACTGCCCTCAGACATCGCCACAGTAAGCAGCGTTTCGCTCAGCTGTTCCGTTGTCTCCATTAATCTCGTCACATTTTTCTCCTGCTCGAGCTTTTCGGAGATGTCCTTTTCCATGATCAATGCGCCAATGACATTGCCGCCTTTTGACCGAATCGGCACGACATTCTGCTGAATAGCAATTTGCTCCTGTGAGATGCCTCTCGATCCGATTACGGATTGCCCGGAAAGCAAACAAAACATCACGGCAGGCTCATTTTGCACAAAAGCATATTGTCCGACGACCGATGTCTTATACAGGGATGGGGCTGAGGATGGGTGTGCCTCGGCAACCACAAGCGCTGAACCCTTGTCTGCGAGCGGGCAGTCAATAAATACATCCGATTCCGACACATCGGCTATCAATTGCAGCTGAGCGGCCATTTCTATGATCGTTTGGGCTTCTTCCTCGCTTAAAATCGTATGATTCCTGCACAATTCCATGATCAATGCCACCATGAATCCCTCATTACGTCGTAGATTTACTCCTGTACAATCTCCATAAGTCTTTCTTTCAGCCGTTGAATTCCCACTGTGGATGCAGCCGATGTCAAAAAGATTTCGCCTTCTTGCAATGACTGCCTTAGAAGGGTAATTGCTCGATCAATGTCTGCCTTAGGGTGATCAATTTTGGTCACGGCCCCAAGCGTTAGCATCGGAAACCCCTGTTCAAATCCGGGAGGAAAATAATTTCTATTTCGGGTGGCATCTTGCACAAGCAAAACAGCTGCAGTCTCATGAGAGGTCGCTATTAGGGAGCGATAATACATTGGATTTTCGCTGTATTCACCGGGCGTATCAATGATCCAGTCCCGGTAGATGAGACTTTGGGTTTTGGTCGCCGGCTCCGATTCCCCGAACAATGCTTTAATTAACGTTGATTTCCCAGCACCGACAGCGCCGATCATCATCACTTTTTTCATAAATTCAAGACCTCGTTATCGGTGCAGTCGCAAATTTTAGCTTATCCTGCAAAAAAGCATTCACAGCCTCAATCGCCATCTCCACAGCGGCCACTTCTCCCGTGAGCACGAGCGATCCGGTGAACCGATCCAAATAACCGATGCCCACACTAGCTGCTTTGGTCGCAATGTCAGCGGCAATGATCGCCGTTTCCGTGGGGGTAAGCGTTAAAATTCCGATCGCATTCCTTTCTTCAATGCCGAGCTTCGTATACAAAACCGGGTCAGGATTGGCAATCACATGAGCCAGTGTCAGTTGTTTGCCGGGCACATATTCCTGAATCACTCTCATCTTCTGCTCTTCCATACATCCTCCTCGGTTTCTTGAGCGACCTCATAACTATCTACAATGCCCACAATCATTGCATCGATAGGAACCATTTTATCCGTGAACAAGGTTCGGGCCGGACTCCCTCTAGAGACGATCACATTCTCGCCAACACCGGCTCCAATACGGTCTGCGGCAATGATCGGAGTGCCCGCTTCGCTGTCTTTGAAATCCATCGGCTGGATCACTAACAATTTCAAATTGTCCATGCCTACTTCTTTTTGCGTAGCCCATACACTGCCGATTACTTTTCCTAAAAACATAGGACCTCACCTTTCAGCCGCATATTCGATCGTGATGCCTTTCTCCTTCAGCATGTCTTGGGCCAGTGAAGAAATGAGCGTTCTCTTGCCAACTCGCAGTGAGCGAAGAGATTTATTTTTGGATTCCCGCGCCACCCAATCCGCCGAGATGAGCCTTCCTTCATAAACGATGTGCCCGTTATCCTCGGTGTGATCGGCTTTTTCTACTGTGCTGCCCACTTCTGCGACTTCAGAATCCGGACGGATTTTGTTCACAACCATTTCAGCCAGCTGCTTCAATGGACCAAATTCAACGCCATACATTTGCAGTTCCATTTTGTAATAATCAAAAAGGTTTGCATAAGACTTAGGCAGTGTTATTGTCTTGAGCGTCCGCCGGTCCGCCCGCTTCAACCCCGAAATATCATCGCCGATGAGTACAAATTTATTTTGAACCAATGTTGAAAAGATGATCTCCGATATGATGGTCCCTTTCATGCCAAGAGTGGCCCTTGCCGCATTATCTAGATCAATTTCCGGGATCACGATTCCCTCATATTCGAGAGGCACCTCTAGAGGAGACGGCGCGAATTCGTCGGATGCAATCGTTTTTCCACGACCGCCGCATTCAATTTGGTGCTTCCCCAGCCAAGAAGAAGCTTCGCCATCCAGGAACAAAATATCATGATTAACCTGGTGATTATTTAACCATATAAAATGATCTGTAAAAGCCTCATGGGCCGTACTGTCGTAAAAAATGTAAAGCACCTTTGGCCGCTTGGCCGCTTGCTTCTCCAATGAGTCAATGAGCTCACGAACAATAGATTCGACCATTTGCTTGATCTCCACCTAGAGCTGCCTCCTTTCGGCGCGCGTGATTTCACCGTTTTTGCCGATCATCTGGACCTTATCCCCTGTATTCAAATGGGCAGCATTCGCTTCATCCAAGTCGATATGAAAATCCAGCGAAAAATGCGCGCTAACCCTCACGATCGTATCAGCAAAAATAATCGGCCGCTCCGCCATGGCTTGGACAATGAGGTGATCTCCTTCATTGACCTGAAAGGTTTGGGCATCTTCTGGAGACATGTGCACGTGATTTTTGGCAATGATCAGTCCCTGCTGCAAAACGACCGTTCCGCCCGAACCGACGAGTGTAATACTTGGTGTGCCTTGGATATCACCGGATAATCGGACCGGAGGATGAACGCCAAGCGCATATCCGTCTGTACGCGAGATCTCCACTTGGGTCGCTCCACGTGAAGGACCAAGAATGCGGACATGTTGGATGATCCCTTTCGGACCAACCAATGTCACGGTTTCGCGCGCAGCGAACTGACCTTTTTGGGACAGCTCACGTTGAGGTGTTAACGCGTAACCGCCGCCGAACAACGCTTCAACATGCTCGGGAGAGAGGTGAACATGCCGGTTTGACACGCCGACTGGAATGAGCTTGAGCCCAATATCCTCGCTTCTGGGAAGGATTGTTGACTCCGAAGGGGCCACGTGACGCAAAGAGATTCCCCTATCTTTCAAAAAGTCAGCGGCTGCCGGTGTCAGCTTATCCCCGTCCGTTATCGGAAACGGGTTTGGCAGGCCTTTTACCAATTGCGTACGCAGATGCGTTTCCGTAATAAGCGTCATATACGTATTTAACCTTCGAGCTTAGGAAGAATGAACTCAATGTCGGAATGCGGACGAGGAATGACGTGAACTGAGACAAGCTCTCCCACTTTTTCCGCAGCTGCAGCACCTGCATCCGTGGCCGCCTTTACAGCGCCAACATCTCCTCTGACCATGACCGTGACAAGTCCTCCACCAACATGAACTTTACCGACCAATCTCACATTCGCTGCCTTGACCATGGCGTCTGCCGCTTCAATTGAACCTACCAAGCCTTTCGTTTCCACTAAACCTAAAGCTGCCATTTCTCCTGCCATTTGAATTTCCTCCTCCGGTTATGTATGCAATTGCATTTCGGACAGCACGCTTTTAATGATCTGCGCAACTTCATCACGCGTAATACCGAGTTTATTAGAGCTTTCTAAACTTTCCGCCACTAGCGCTACAACACGGTTCGTATCGGACTCCGTCGGCATCTCTTTTATGCCAAAAGCAACACGTTTGATGTTCAGTAAATGCTGTGGTCCAATGTTATCGGATGTGATGTTATTGCCGTAGGAACCACACCCCAGCGTCATCGATGGCATAATCCCCGTCGTTGCACCGATTCCCCCAAACGTAGTGCCTGTATTCACCACAATGCGCGATGCTGGTTTCTCTAGCCCGAACGCTTCAATGATCGACAAGTCCTCGCCATGTATGCCGATTGTATGTCCAAGTCCTCCAAGCTCCAACAAATCGATGCAGCGTTGACAGCCTTCTTGCCAGTCACTCACGGTATATAAAGCAAGCACAGGACTGAGTTTCTCCATGGAGAATGGATACGCATGTCCTACCTCCGACTCTTCCGCGACCAGTACCCTCGTATCCTCCGGGACGGTTATGCCAGCCTTGCCCGCAATCACTTGCGGAGAACGGCCAACCACATTCGGGTTCATCCCTTTTCCAATGGTGAGGATTGAGCCGACCTTTTCTTTTTCCTCCGTGTTCAAAAAGTGAGCCCCTTGCCGCTTCAATTCCGCGACCAGCTCCGCTTTTACCGCTTGATCGACGACAAGCGCTTGTTCCGAAGCGCAGATCGTTCCGTAGTCGAACGTTTTGCTTTGAAGAATCAGGCGCACAGCTCGTGGGATATTCGCACTCTGATGTATATAAACTGGCACGTTACCTGGTCCGACACCGTATGCAGGCTTGCCAGAGCTGTAAGCGGCCTTGACCATTGCTGTTCCACCCGTTGCCAAAATGATATCAGTCAGCTTATGCCTCATTAGTTCGCCGCTCGCCTCAAGGGACGGAACCGATAGACAATGAATCAGTCCAGCTGGGGCTCCTGCCTTCTCCGCTGCAGCACGCATGACGGATGCCGACTCCTGCGAACATCGCAGCGCTGATGGATGCGGACTAATCACGATGGCGTTTCTTGATTTAAGTGCGATCATGCATTTGAACAAGACCGTCGATGTCGGGTTCGTTGAAGGTATAATGGCAGCAACAATACCGACTGGTTGAGCGATTTCCCAGACTTGCTTGCTATCATCTTTGCGGATGATACCGACCGTTTGCATATCTTTGATCGCTGAGTAGACGTCCCTCGCAACGAAGAGATTCTTCGCCTTTTTATCAGCGACTTTTCCGAAGCCCGTCTCTTCTACGGCCATTGCACCCAGCCGCTCTGCCTCTGACTCCGCCGCTTCCGCCATGGCTGCTACGATCGTATCTATTTGCGACTGTGTCATTTTCTCCATTTTTTTTTGTGCTGCCTTCGCCTCTTGAAGGAAATGGCGGACCTCCTGGATCGCTTGTAAATCGCTATCTAGCTTCATGTTATCGGCTCTCCCCCTCCATCCCCGTGAAAAGTCTTACCAATTCGGCTTTGCTAACCAATTGGATATCGCGACCGGTTATAGGGAATCGAGGCGTATGCTGTGCAAGCTCTCTGAGTTGTGCTACGGTCATTTTGCTCCAATTCGGCGTACTCACCTCCGGTGTCGCGATAACCTTAATGAGCTCCTCCTTCGGTGAATCTTTCGGCTGGTTTTTGATCCAAGCCTCCTGAATCATCGCGTGTACGGAAGGATCAGGTCGCGGTATAACATGTGTGGATAACAGTTTGCCCACCCTCTTCGCTTCTGCCGCACCTGCATCCACGGCAGCTTTGACCGCTGCAACATCGCCAAGAATATAGATCGTTACAATACCGGCATCCACTTTTTCATAAGTCGTTACCTTCACATCCGCCGTTTTGGCTGCAGCGTCTGCGGCTGCAATCAATGCAGGTAGACCATAAGTTTCGATCATGCCCAAAGACATTAATCTTCCATCCATTTGTAAACCACCCGCTTCTTTTTACCCTATTTTCTTAGGTTCTCGAGCAATGCTTCGAACAGCCTCCGCGAACGCCTCCGCTGCTGCCGTACAAGCAGATTGACTGCCTGTCAACAATCCTCCCGCAAAGTTCGTCTCCGTCGGCGGACCATAAAACTTGCACATGCGTACATCGGCCGCCTTCAGTGCGGCATCAAGTGCGAAAACGGCTTCAAGTGGCGGAGCAATCAAATAGGCAAGAGGCTCTCCTTCTTGAATTTCCGCCAATGTGGACAAATAAGAACCGGTTCTGGAGACAACATGAGCATAGTAAGCATGCGTTCCCTCGTCGTTGAGGGCGTAAAAACAAGCTCCAGTCTCCATCACTTGGATAGCTGCATCTAGCCCACTTCTCACTTCGGCAGGTGATGCACCGCCTATGATCCCTATAAATTCTCCTGATAGCGGTCCAGAAGCATGACCCGATCCCGCATAAAATGAACGAGCATACACCACCTCAACTGCTGCATTCTTCGTTGCTTCATCGATAGCGGTGTAACCAACATCATCGATGCTGGACGTTAACAGACCGAGGCTGCGAATGCCCGGCTTTAATTCCAACTGAAGTGCCAAGCCGGCATCCACATTAGGGATGATCCTAACAGCGAGCGGAATAGCTCGAATTGGTTGTTGTTTCACTCCTTTCACCTCTTCGCCCGAATGAATGAAAACAAAAAGGTGCCCAGGTGCAGAGAACGACGTTTCGTTCTTGGACCTAAGGCACCTTTGCCTGCTATTTATGCTTTTGATTATGCATATGCGGGTTGTACAAGGAATATACCGTTTCTGTTTTTCTCTCAGCTAATAGTTACTCTTTGTGGAAAAACCAGGCTAGTTTATCTGTATTTAAATGTGTACATAATAAGTGTAATTGAATATAATAAATAGAAGCATAAACCCTTGTTATACAAGCATTTTTAAGTGTAAGGGAGTGATGTAAAATGACATATACTTTTTCATCTGAACATTTCATGTATGATGGGAATCGGTTGGTTTATCGACCTAATTTTAATCCCTTCGACTACGAAATTCAGCAGCTTATTCTTGAAGCAGAAAGAAATATTGGTGCACTGGCAAGGTTGGGTCTAAAAAGTCACCCACTAAAACCAAACATTCTGCGTAAATCATTAGTTAAAACCGCACATTTTACAACTAAAATAGAACAAAACAAATTAGAATACAAAGAAGTTGAAAAGCTCTATCAAGATTACAAAAAGAATCCATTAACCATTAAACAGAAAGCACAACTTGAAGTGAGAAATGTGTTTGAGGCGTATGAGTTTATCTATGAACTAGACCCCTTTAAAGATTTCTCAGACATGGATGAGCTTATTTTTAAAAAATTACAACAATTACTCATGAAAGATTTAACTGGGTATCCAGAGGGCTACAGGCAAATTCCTGTTGCACTTCAAGACGGCGATGGAAACATTAGTTATCAGCCTCCCGCTTTTAATCAGGTCCCTCATTTGATGAATGCGTTCTTCTCTTGGTTATATACTAGTGTAACGGGATGTATGAGTGCCTATGATTCTGAAATCATTCAAGAGAAAAAGCTTCATCCACTTTTAATATCGGGCATTACCCACCATTTGATCGGATACGTTCATCCATTTCCTGATGGAAACGGACGGACAGCTCGGGCATATTCGACCTTAGTAGGACTAATTCATAACGATCTCTCTAAGATTAAAGATGCATTTAGTGTTGAAGAATATTTCGACAAACGAATAGAAGATTATTATGATACTCTAATGATAGCTACACAAGGCGACCTAAAGCCCTTCCTCATTTTTTACCTTGAGTGTGTCAATGCATCGCTTACAAGAGTTCTTAATGAACTTCAAAGGTATGACAAAATTAAATACATGCGAGAGATACTTGGGAAGGGCCACGCAAGGACGATGTTTGAACTAATAGCTAGAATGGAAGATGGCGCGGTTTTTCATAGGCAGTTATTCGACGATACATTAGATGCATCCTCATCAAGTATTGCTAAGAACTTATCAAAACTGAAAGATTTAGGGGTAATAAAATCTGGTGAAAATCGGGGAGAATATATGATCTCTATCGTTGATTGAGATTTAAAAGGGGCTGTCCCAAAAACTTCAGCCAATAGCAGAGGTCCTTTTGGGGCAGAGTTGTTCTTAACGGAACGACAAGCCGCTAAACTGTATGAAATGAGCTGAAAGTTGAATTAGCGGAACGAGAGGGCCTTATTCGATGAAATTTGTGCTATTTGAAGCTACAAACAACGGAATAGCGCCTCTACGTTCTCTTAATGGAAGTCTACCATTGGTAGATTTGGGACAGCCCCATTTTATCAGTTTCACCTACTCAATATCCTCTTCATAGTCGGCTGCAAATTCATAATAAACCTCAACAAGATGATCGTGAAAGCCCCAACCTACTCCACCTGAATCCTGAACAATTCCTTTCAGCCTATCTCGAAATAGATGAAATAATCCACTACCATTTTCAGCTTTTATTTTTTGAAGTACATTGCGATACATTGACCCCATACTATAATAAAATGATTCATACATATCGCCATATTCGTTGGTAAAATCTACACCCAACTCTACATAGTAGATCATCAAATCTATCGTTTTAGCTTGATTATTGCAAAGCTTACTGAATTCAGAAATCGCTTTTTTCGCTTCTGCCAATTTAAGCTTTGGCTCACCGCGCTCTGGGAAGAACTGATGCTCAATTTTCTTTTTGGCTTCATCAAACAATTGATTTTCTGTACTTTCAGGCTCCAGCATCATATGAATATAGCTCTTTACATCGCTACTTGATTTATAACAATCGACAATGATAGAGACTAGCTCATCAGCCTTATACGTTTTTAATTGTTTCTTAAGCTCAGGTATTGAAATCTTGGTCATCGTAACTTTCTTTCCTTTCATTATCCTGTTTCAACTACAATTCCATCTGTTTTGGTAGAAGCCAAACCCGCTCAATAAACTCACCAACCGACAAAGGTTTACTTATCAAATACCCTTGAACGCCATCACAACCTTGCTCACGCAAGTAGGAAAGCTGTTGATCCGATTCGACTCCTTCGGCGATTACTTTCATGTTTAAGCTATGTGCCAATTTGATAATACCGCTTATGATCAATTCATCTTTTGGAGACATGTTTAAGTTATCGATAAAAGACTTGTCCATTTTCAAATAATCGAATGAAAAATGCTTCAAATAACTAAGCGAAGAATAACCCACTCCAAAATCATCGATGGAAATAGATATACCGAGCTCTTTTATTTCTTCAAGCACCTTCATCGTATGTTGGGTATTCTGCAGCAGCATACTCTCCGTTATCTCAATTTCAAGCCACTGAGGATCTAGCTCCGTTTCCCGCAAAATTTGCCCAATCGTACGGACCAAATGCTCATTTTGCAATTGAATGGAGGAAAGATTAACCGACATAACAATAGATGGAAAACCTGCATCCTGCCAAGCTTTATTCTGCTTACATGCTGTCCTTAACACCCATTCCCCGATGGGCAGGATCAATCCACTCTCCTCAGCGATCGGAATAAACTGAATAGGTGACATTTGTCCCAATTCTTGATTTTTCCATCGAATGAGGGCCTCTACTCCGTTAATTTTATCGTTGGTCAAATCGATTTTCGGTTGAAAATGCAAATAAAACTCTTCGCGCTCGATCGCTTTGTGCAAATTAGAATGTATCTTGTGCTTGGCTTCATTAAGCTCTTGAATACTTTTCGAATATACGCTGTAGGTGTTTCCACCGGATTCTTTGGCCCGATACATAGAGGCATCTGCATTTTTGATTAACGTTTCCACATTGGTCCCATGTTCAGGATATATACAAATCCCTATACTGGTCGTTATATATAATTCTCTTTTATTCAAATAAAAAGGTTCAGCTAATGCTTGTAAGATCGTATCGGCAACTGGTATGACCTCTTCTGCATGACTTAGATTTGGAAAAATAATCGTAAATTCATCGCCCCCCAGCCTAGAAACGATAGATCCTTCCGGAACAGATTGGATAATGCGTTTGGATACATCAACTAATAGAAGATCACCTGTATGATGCCCCAGCGTATCATTTACTTGTTTGAATTTATCAAGATCCAGAAACATTAATCCAGCTAAGGAGTTGTTACGAGCTTTACCAATTGTTTCCGCCATACATTCCTGAAAGTTGCTTCGGTTCGGCAGCCCGGTTATTTCATCGAAGTAAGCCATTCTATGAATAATCTGTTCCGCTTGCTTCTGCTCGGTAATATCCTTAGCAATTCCATAGACGCCAACAATTTGATCATTCACTACCGTCGGACCGCAAGTTATGAACATATCACGGCTTGTACCCTCTTTCGTTAAAAAGCCCATCGTAAATTGTTGCGGATTTCCCAGCAACGCTTGTTCTATACGATGTATCGCTTCTTGTTTCCCTGTAGAAATCACATATTCGAATAAGTTAACATCCAATATAGACTCCGGGGAATAACCAAGTAATTTTTCCAACATCGGGTTAACACTCGTAATTTTACCAGATAGATCTAATGTAAAAACAATATCTGGATTACGGTCAAATAAAGACTGGTAACGTTGTTTGCTTTCTTCTATTTTATAGATATGCTTGTTATAGGCTGAGATTAGGAAGTTAATGAAGATCATAAGTAAGACCGCAAAAATGATCTCGATAACTAAGTCACTCGAATTTGTTTGTTTCAGAAAATGGTACAAAAAAATGGCTACGATGGCTAAAGAAGCTTGCACTTTAACTATCTTAATAATTGAAATTTCATTTAAAAAAGGAATTTTACTTACAAATTTCATGATTCCCGCACGTATGAATAAGTTAACATTCTCAAAAACAAAGGTCATACAAATAACTTGAAGAATCAGTGGTAGCTTGGTTGTAAACTGCAGAATCGCTGCTGCACACACCATACTAATAAAATACATGCCTACCGTTGAAAATAACCGATACCAGTTAATCTTATAAAATGGTTTGGTAGCTAACAAAAAAAACATTATTGTGCTTACAAGGATAGGAACTGTACTTGCTGAAATTCCCATAACATACATCAAATAAAGAATTCCTAACGTTGATCCATTGTACAAAAGTCCTTTAGACATTTTAATTGGAAATATATCAACTATAATTGTTAAGACGCATATAAGAACTATAGGTTCCCAAAATCTATTAAATTCAAGAAATTTCAGACAGATAAATGTTGTGTAAATGCCAGTTAAGAATAATATCAGAGTGTATAGATTTTTATCCTTCATGCTGCTCCCTCTTCGAAGTGGTTCCTAATAGAAATCTAATAAATCCGAAGCCTACACTAATATCTCCAATACTTATCACATGTTTGAAAAAAGGAATCCAATCTCCCAACCACCAATAACTAGAAGTATTCATTAGTTGATGTCGAGGATCGTCTGTAACAAAAGCAGAACCATTATACCCAGACATCATCAGAGCTTTTTCTGATACTGGCATTAAACCACCGTGTATACTAATGGCAATTAAATTAAACAAAGCCCCAAAACAAATAAAAATAATTCCTGGTAAATGCCTGTTCATCCATAAGCCTAAGATCATTATAGCAAACGAGAGTTCAAGTAGAATAGGATAATCGCGCCCTGTTCTATGACTCAACCAATAAATAAAAATCTGAAACGCAAAGGTACCTATCAATAAGTAAGGCATTCTGAAAGCTGCAAAGGAATCAACAATTGTCAATAAATTGCGTTTCAGGATGATACAAAGTAGAAGACCTGTAAGTATGAAGTAAATCATATATGTTCATTCCTTTATATAAAAAAATGAAAGGAACTAGGTTTTGCCTAGCTCCTTTTTTTGGGATTAAGGCCCCCAAGGCTGTGTTACAACGGATGAATAAACCATAGCTGTCAAAACCAGTGCCATAAGTACCCAATTCTTCCAATTTTTCATTTCATTTCCTCCCCTTTGATTGAAAAGAATGTCTAGTCAAATGGAAAAATCCATTAAAGAAATTATACTTTTAATGGGTTTTTTATACAATGAAATTATTCGAAATATTCAAAAATTCGCTATAAAATGACATATTAATTCGGAAGCTCCTGGTATTCACTTGAACATATAGTCGGTCTTCTAGTAGCTATAAGTTCAATTCCAATGCTTTTCCCGCTTTTCTTAATGCTTTTGTCTAGGCTTTCGGAGCCTTCTCAATTGAAAATGGAAAATATTTGGTAAAATGTGCTAATATGGTTAGGGGAGGAGTGTTAACTTATGTTCAAATTGAAAAATATAGTATTGATTATTACGGCTAATGCGTTGTTATGTACTACTGCTACTGTTTATGCGGATTCAACATCGAACTGGGATTACCCAACCAGTAGAATCGTGAAAGCTGTAAAGATTGAGAATCAACTGCTTATGACAACGAGCACGATTCAATGGAGTGCTGATCAATTAAAGTTGTTTCAAAGCGATGATGTTTTTCGTCAATTTTTTCCTGCTCTAGTGTATAAAGTGACTGACGCCGATGAATTAAGATCGAAGCTTATGTTCACCAATGCACCTGGAGCGAAATTTACCAGGAAACTTGCCACCTATGATGATGGGGAAGAAATTAAATTATCAATTAGGGATACTTCTCGTTTAAGCAATGATAAATCTTATGTATTCTATACAGCATGGCTCCATACCGTGGAAGGCGATTCCCAAATATCTTTCCGTTCTTTGCAAAGATATGCTCAACCAAATGGAACTCTAAATGACCTCCACAAAACTGACGATGAAATTGCAACCATTACGTTCGACAAGGCAGAAGTGATAGATAAGAAATATAAAGATTATTACCTTCCCGAATCGTTCAATAGTCCCTTCAAGCAATATACGTGGAGAGAAGAAACAGATGATACTAAGGTGAAGAGCTACGCCTTGATTAATTCCAAAGAAGAACTTGAATCCTATAAACACGCAGCTGCACAAAGCTTGAAATTTGCTCCTTCCGGGAATAAGGTCAGATTTGCTGCTACTTTTCGGAATAACGGACCCTCCAGAGTGGATATGCTTGTCGAAAAGTACAACTTGACTCTTTCTCAAATCTATGCGGCTGGTATCAAAGAGAATAAGGAAGAATATACGGTGAGTTGGTATGATACCGGGCTGGAAGTGATGTCTTTGATGGGCCTGCAGCAATCTGGATTTGAGAAATTCGCAATTACGGAATTGGAGGGTACGGCATACGTAGAGGATTTACAGAAAATGAGCCAGATGTCCAATATTGATGTCATTGAGATCGAGAGCCTCGGGCAGGTCCCTTCTGGATTACACTGGCTGAATGAACGTTACGGGAATTAAGCCACAAACGCAGAGCTGACTGCTTAGTTGTTGGACAAAATTTTCCCTGGACCCAGAAAAGGCGGCTAATCCCACAGAGGATTGGCCGCCTTTTCTGTTGCGGAAACACACATCGTTCGGATGCCCTCTATCTTGAAAATGCCAAAACGTGGTGACACATTCAATTGAATGCCGCGACCACAATGAAGGCTTCATTAGAGTCAATCTTTAAATTGATTTTACTACTCCCTTTACTCTCAGTAAGCGTCTGTGTTTCACCATCCCACGTAACATCTTTCCCTACGCGAAATTCCTCATCCTTTTCCTGATGATAATTGGCCCCTTCTTGTTGTCCATAAATGGAACATCGACACAACAAAATACATATTGACTTTTCACTTTATGAAGCATATTATTATCTCATAACTAAGAATCTTAATTTAAAGATATTTTTAAGGAGTTGTTGATATGTACGATATCGCAGTGATTGGCGCAGGTCCCGCAGGAGCAAGTGCAGCATTATTTGCAGCAAAAGCAGGAAAGAACACTTTACTCATCCATAATGATAAAAGCATGACAAAAAGGGCGTGGCTTGAAAATTATTATGGTATTGAAGAAATTTCCGGCCCTGATCTTATAGATATTGGTAAGAAACAGGCAGTTAAATTTGGCGCCGCAGTAAAGGATGAGAAGGTTCAAAATATCGTTAAAATAGATGTCGGTTTTCGCATTGAAACCAATATCGGACAATATGAAGCTAAATATATCATTATTGCTACAGGAGCTTTAACAGAGCTTGCGGAACATTTGGGCTTGAAAATAAAACCGGCAACCGAACCGCGAATTAAGACGGTCATTGATGTTGATACAAATGGCCAAACAAGTTTGGATGGCATTTGGGCGGCAGGTACAGCAGCTGGCGTTAGCGTCCATGCCATCATCACCGCTGGTGACGGGGCTAGAGTTGCAATAAATGTCATTAGCGAAATAAATGGGGAAAGATACGTTGATCATGATATTTTGAAAACTTCCGAATAAAAATTTACCATCTATACGCAAACCATAAAAGGAGTGGTTCACTATGCTTACCATTTTAAATAAAATTAATGTGCTTTCAAGAAAAGAGAAAGAAGTCGGATTAACTGAGATTGAAAAAACAGAACAAGCCAATCTGCGTAAAGAATATCTTCAAATATTTCGTGGTTCAATAGATAGCTTGCTCTTGAATTCTACTATTATTGATCCGAACGGAGATAATGTTACCCCTGAAAGATTAAAAAAAGAACAGGCCAAAATAGCTGCAAAATAAATGCTTCCTGAGTGATAGGAACCAAAATATGTTAAAATCGAGGCGTACCCGTAAGGAATTCATATTTATCATTCAATGGAGGTTATACCATGGGCAAAATAGGAATATTCGGATTTGGTCGTATTGGCAGACAATTATTAAGAGTGGCTTTACAGGATCAACTATTCGTTCCCGTGTCCATCTCCGATATTAAAGACGCAGCAACACTTGCCGCTCTGTTCGAAGTTGATACCAACTATAAGCGTTGGCACGAAGCCGTATCGGCACTAGAAGGTAGTATGGTGATCGGTGGACGTGAAATTCAGTTTATCGATTCATCAAAGGAAGTTCCTAATTGGAAAGAATTAGATGTAGATCTGGTAATTGACTGTACAGGCCGAGCTGTCACCCGAGCTGTTGCTCAGGTCCATTTGGATCGCGGGGCAAATAGAGTATTAGTTAGTGGGCCTAGCAAGAGCCTTGACGATTGTGATGCTGTCTTGCTGAAAGGGATAAATTTGGACAGTTTTGATCCGGAAAAGCATAAAATTATTAGTATGGCGAGTTGTACGACCAACGCATTGGCTCCAGTGGTCAAAATAGTTAAAGAAAACTTCGGGATTAAGTATGGTCTCTTCTCCACCGTTCATTCTTACACGAACACCCAGTCGCTAACGGATCAGCCTATGAAGGATCGCCGAGATTCGTGGGCGGCAGCTGAGAATATCATTCCTTCTTCATCAGGAGCTGCAAGAGCCCTTAAATTTATCTGGAATGATTTGCAGATTACTGGAAAGGCATACCGGATTCCAACGCGCACCGGAAGTATTGCTGAATTAAACCTTGTGACGGAAAAGCCATGTACGGTACAGCAGGTAAATGATATTTTCCGCAGTGCTGCTGCAGATGGTCAACTGAAGGGTGTTCTTGATGTTCTTGAAGGTGAATGGGCATCATCTCGTATCGTAGGCGACCCCCACTCCTCCATCATTGACCTTCCTTTGACCCAACTGCAGGGTGAAATCCTATCCGTTGCAACTTGGTACGATAATGAATGGGGCTACGCTTCGCGATTAGCAGAAGTTGCGGCTTTTCTGGTTAATAAGTAAAATCGCTACCTTTGAATAAGTAGGATCTCCTCCGTTTATATAGAGGTGATCCTACCTCAACTCGAGAATTAATTATACGACAACCATACGGTATTACCCACAACCTCAAAACCCTGCTTATACCAAAAATTACGCGACTTTTCTAATGAATAAACATACATTTTCTTATTAGGGTATTTCAGTTTAAGCCAATCCATGAAGAAAGCTGCATAGCCCTTCCGTTCAAATTCTTTCAGTACATCCAATGCTTCTATAAATACATAATCTGTTTTGTTCTTGATATCAATATAGAAGTCTTGTTCTAAGTATTTTTCATCATCGTTAAAATAATCTTTCTCCGCTTTCTGAATTAACTGTTTCGCACTCGTGTATTCCCAAACTACGGCATAACCCACCATCGTGTTTTCAACCTCAATGAGATATATATCATTAGGCAGTTCCGAGCTTTCCTTCTTACTCAATTCCCCTGCAGGTAGCCGGATTGCAATTCACTTAATATCGTTTGGAACTCTTGATCGAATGGCCTTGTCGTAATCGTAGGCATTATAAATCTCCTTTTCACAATGTCGCTAACGGAAGTATAACATATATCTACACCACATCCCTTATGTTGGTTAATAGTGTTAACTATAGCTAAATGTATAGTGGTTCGAGTGAAAACAAGAAAACCTAGAAGCAACAGCTTCTAGGTTTTTGTTTTAATATTTATTTACATGTACCTTGTAGGCTGCCTATAGTGGGTGGTCGGTGACTGCATTAGTTTGATTGTGAATGCGTATGATGCTGTTGGTGATGATGATGATGAGTTTGCCCAGTATGGTGGTGATGTTGTGTATGGTGAGGATGCTGAGTATGGTGTTGTGTATGGTGAGGATGCTGAGTATGGTGTTGAAGATGATGCATGGGATGATGATGCATGTAATGATGATGTGGGTAGTAGGCAACGTGGTGATGCATCGGATGGTACGCAAGATGATGCATGGGATGATAGGGATGATGGTGTTGTGGGTGATAGGCGTAATGATGATGCGGGTGGTAAGCATGGTGAGGCTGTGTATAATGAGCATGTTCGTGGTGTGGATGCGTTGGATTATGCGCTCCCGGTGCTGCTGCTATAGGCTGCTGATAGATAGGGAGGTTATCTCCCGTCAATGTCGGAGTTTGTTGAACTGGATGGTAGGCCTCCGGCAATGTCGGAGCTTGCTGAGCAGGATGGTAGGTCTCCGTCCTTGTTGCAGCTTGATAAATAGGGAGGTTATCCTCCGTTGATAAATTGCGATTTGTCATTTTCTTTCCCCTTTCTGAAGTAGGCATACGTCATCATATGCAATGTATCTCAAATAGGGCATTGTCTATATAAATTGGGCTCATTTACCATGTTTTGTTAAAAATCCAGCTTTTTCGAACATAAATCCAGTCTCCTACTTTCGCAATAATGGGTTTCTCCCGTAAACGATGCTGAAATTCTGCGAAGTAGGAGAAATCCGGATGAACATAACGATCTGTCAGAAATGCTGATTTTATACTGCCAAGCATTCTGTTTTTATTCAGGACTTTAATGACTTCTTCCCCTGAAATAATTCCGAGGCCATGTCCATGTCCATAATAAAAGTCGTTTTCCATCAGGACGACGTTTTCTCCTTTCCACCAGGGTACCGAAGGTACAAAGTCGGGGTTCTCAAAATAGAGCACATCACCAATCACAGCTTCCTCATTATATGTCCGGTCGATTAGGTGCAATTTGCGGTTGGAATGCCAATCAAATAATAAAAGGTCCGCAAACAATATATCGAATTGTCTAGGATCTATGGATTCTAATAGGGCTTTGTACAAGACGACGACGACAGCCATTGAGCATTCGAATGCGTATGAGCTGCCATTTGTAAATATATCCCGTATCGCATCTTGTGGAGCACAACCGCTATTCAGCTGGAACCTCCCTTGATTAGTTAAGTGCCAATACATCGGGTTACATAACGTTTTTTTGAAATCTGCAAAATAGACACCAGCTTTACTCAGCTCTTTCGCGGATTCCATAATCTGCGTTCGCATGTACAGTTCAAACAACAGGGTATTAACGGAATCATACCGATACTCAATAGGGCTTTTCTGCTTCTTTTGATAAATGGTTAGTTCTAACTCAGTCAGCGTACCTTCTCCAAAGGCTACTTTGCTGGTACCTTCGATTAAGATCATGGACTTCTCCTCATTATGAAAGATCTATAAGCGTGATTCACCTATTTTTATATGTGGAATTTCGAAGTTATGTGAATGCGTTAATCTCGTTAGCCGTCTGAATATCAATTTTTTACGACATTCCATTATCAGAGTGTATAAAAAAAGAGACTGCCTCTAAAAGCAGTCCCATTAAAAACTTGTTTAAACCCAAATCTCTTCCTCACATATGCAGCTGTTCCAATAAACGATACAGCAGCACAGCGGCTATGTAAACGACAGTTGGATTGATAATGGTTCCGATGCCGCGGACACAAAAAAAAGTCCCTACATCACTATTCACGGTGATGTAGGGATACTATTTTTCAAAGACTATTTCGCCTAAGTCGATTTGTTTAAGCATTAGAAATTAAGGAATTGTCCACGACTACTCTCATTGATTAAATATTTGATAATTCGTTTCACTACATAATTTGCAGCTTCTTCGATTGAAAACTTGCTTATATCGATTTCGATTTCCGGGTTCCCAGGTGTATCATTTGTGCTCGAGCTGCCTGCAAGCGGTCTGTTTACATAAACTTCAATATATTCTTTGCCAATGATGTCTCGCACGGTTTCTCGGTCGTTTTCGATCGGGGAATCATTCGATACCAATGCAATAAGTCCAGCATCGTTCATCAATTTTGCAACTTCTGCTAATCGCTGCAACGACTCTCCGTGGCCATTCCCCAGTAACATGGTATGGTGACCTGTCGATACCAAACGCTTTTCGACTTCCTTCGCAAGGGTCGATTGATCTGAAACCGAACCAGTGAACCAAAGGGTCAAAGGATTCTGACCTTTTTGCTGAGCACGAACATCTCTGGTGATTTCCGTATCTAACTGTACAGCATTGTCGGAGCTTTGAAGGATTTGCTCAATCACTCCGCAAGCAGATGTCATATTGGTGACACGATCGATCAGAATAAATCCGCCGATGCTTTTATTTTGTTCAAAAGAATCAATAACGATAGCGTCAGATAATGAAAACTCACATTTGGCCAATTCATTTTTGACAATATGATCGATTGGAACCGTTTTTCCAGTATTAACATCGATTTTATGCGTAATCGCCGTTACGGTACCTGGCAGGATTTTCGTCCCTACTTTGACCAGATAGTTTTTGCCTGGCGTCAGCACAGAATCATCCATCCAAAGAATCGTAGCACTAAAACTGTCCGCCTCTTGAATCTCACTATCCTTCGTGAATACACAGCCCCGCGAAACGTCGACTTCCCGATCCAATTGAATGGTTACTGGCTGTCCAGCATAAGCATAATCGCGATCTTGGTCTCCCACGAGGATCCGTTTGACTTTCGCCTTCTCATGACTAGGTAACGTTGTCAGTTCATCACCAACCGCGATACGCCCAGCCTCAATTTGGCCTTGGAAACCGCGGAATGTATGATCCGGACGGCATACACGCTGAATCGGCATCATAAATTGCTTCGCATTGTCGTTCTGATGAACGTCCACATTTTCCAAATATGGCAGCAAAGCAAGGCCTTCGTACCAAGGGGTATTTGGCGATTTTTTCGTAATGTTATCCCCTTCTGTGGCAGAAACAGGGATCACCTGAATGCTTTCAAAGTGAAACTCAGAGGTCAATTGCAAAAATTCTTGTTTGATCGCATCAAATGTCTTAGGATCAAAACCCACTAAATCCATTTTATTCACAGCTAAAACAAGATGTTTAATACCCATAAGTGCGCAAATCCGAGTGTGGCGCTTGGTTTGGGTAATAACCCCTTTCTTTGCGTCCACAAGAATGATAGCCAGATCCGCAAAAGATGCGCCTACGGCCATGTTACGGGTATATTCTTCGTGTCCGGGTGTGTCCGCTACGATGAACGAACGGTGGTCCGTCGTAAAATACCGATAAGCCACATCAATGGTAATCCCTTGTTCGCGCTCCGCCAGTAACCCATCTAGAAGCAAGGAATAGTCAATTTTGCCGCCGCGGCTGCCCAGTCTGCTATCCAGCTCTAACGCTCTTTCTTGGTCGGCGAATAATAGCTTGGCCTCATATAGCATATGTCCGATTAAGGTGGATTTTCCGTCGTCTACACTTCCGCAAGTAATAAATTTAAGCAGACTTTTCATTTTAGAAATAACCCTCCCGTTTACGTCTTTCCATACTTCCCGCCGCTTCTTGGTCAATTACCCGTGTTGTCCGTTCGGATGAGACCGCACCAAGCGTTTCTTCAATAATGGCATCTATCGTATCCGCCTCCGACTCGGCTCCGCCAGTAAGGGGATAGCAGCCTAATGTACGAAACCGCATCTTCTTCATTTCAATTTTCTCATGAGCTTCGAGTTTCATGCGATCATCGTCAACCATGATGAGATGTCCGTCGCGTTCGAGTACAGGTCTTTCTTTTGCAAAATAGAGTGGCACAATATCAATGTTCTCTCTGCGAATGTATTGCCAGATGTCTTTTTCCGTCCAGTTGGATATTGGGAATACGCGGGTGCTTTCGCCCTTATTGATTCTTGTATTAAAAAGCTTCCACATTTCTGGTCGTTGGTTTTTCGGATCCCAGGCATGGTTTTTATTACGGAAAGAGAATATCCGCTCCTTCGCACGCGACTTCTCCTCGTCACGTCTTCCGCCGCCGAACGCAGCTGTAAAACCGTATTTGTCCAATCCTTCTTTCAAGGCTTGGGTTTTCATAATATCCGTATACGCGGAACCATGATCGAACGGGTTGATCCCTTGATCAATCCCCTCCTGATTGGAGTGAACAATCATCTTAATTCCGAATTCTTTGGCTTTGCGATCGCGGAATTCAATCATTTCTTTAAATTTCCACGTCGTATCAATATGCATGAAAGGAAACGGCGGCTTCTCCGGATAAAATGCTTTCAGCGCCAAATGCAGCATCACGGAACTATCCTTCCCGATCGAATACAGCATTACGGGATTTTCACATTCCGCCGCTACTTCTCGTATAATATAAATCGCTTCAGCCTCGAGTTGATCCAGATGCGTCATTTCATCTATAGAATCAAGCATCAATTTTTCCATGAAAAGGTGCCTCCTTTTAATTCTTACTAAAACTATCGTCTTTCTTTATATCCTATCAGATTCTAGCTTTAATGCAAAGTGGAAGAAAGTGAAAAACTTAAGATTTCTGGCATTTCGGTCGAATTCTGTCGGACTTTTTCCGAGACTGTCACTTTTTTGTCGCAATAATCACTGTGTGACATTAAAGTACACTTTGTCTCGCCTGAACAGTGGGTTCTTTACGTTTGAAAAAGGATTGGGTCGATAAGGATTACTTTGAAGAGCTCGTAATGTAACAAAAGCATGGATCGAACCCCTGTTCATTTTTCCATGCGAACCTTAAACATTCTACTCGAAATAAATTAAAGTTTCTTCACAATAAAGAGAGATGGAAATCGAATTACGAACCGCACGCTCGCTCCTTTATGCGGTGGCGGATCGCTGGGATCGTGAGAAGGAAGACCGACCCGCGTTGAAACCAGAGCTCGGCTTGGCCAAGTATGTTGCCACCAACAACGCCATCAAAATCGTGGACTTGGCGATGAGAATTGTCGGTGCCGCGAGTTTATCCCGCAATCGGCCTTTGGAACGGTATTACCGGGATGTTCGTGCAGGCCTGCATAATCCGCCAATGGATAATACAGTACTTCATACCTTGGCTAAAGCCGCTTTAGCCGAGACACCCTTGTGATCCGAGAGAGACGCTAAAACAAATCATCGAGAGCCCGCGTCGGAGCCTCCCTATCCGCCTTCAAAAAGTATTCATATCTGCCGAATCTCGCCAGCGCCTCTTGGGTGGGCAGCCATACCCATTCGTCGATTTCGGTCTGGCAGCGGTGGGCCCGAAACGCGGCGAGCTTTGCTTCCAGATGAACATGTACGTCGATTTTAATGACATCCTTTCGGGAATACCCGTACCGCTCCGGACGCTCCATTGCGTCACCGAACGTAATGAAATATAAAGCACCCCTATGTCCTGTTCGCCCAAAAGCGTTCGTCGTCGCTTTTCCAATTGCGCAATGATCTGGGTGTCCACCTAGCGTTTCGTGAAACGTAAGCACGACATCGGGATCCACTTCATTAATGAGGGCAGCAATCCGTGCTGTCAAGCTATCCTCATCGGAAAACTCAACTGTTTTATCGCGGATATCCAAAAATAGGAGCTGTCGGATGCCCAGGCTCTCGCAGGCCTGCCGTAGTTCCATTTCACGGGCAGCCGCCATCGATTCCCGGTTAAGATAGGGTGGATTGCCCATACGTCGTCCCATTTCACCCCGCGTGGCGCTCACCAGTGTAATGTCCACCCCCTCACTGGCATATTTGGCGAGAGTACCTCCACAAATAAACGACTCGTCGTCAGGATGGGCAAACACCGCGAGCAGCTTTTTGGCTTTATCGATATTGTTCATTCTGGAAACGGCTCCTTTCCCAAGTGCAGAGCAACATTCATCCGACCTCTGTCATCATAGCCAGCCAGCAAAAGACGACCATTCCCATCTACCTCATAATGTGTGAGCGCCTCCATTCGCAGCCAGCCATGCCCATCGAATCGTAGAGCGGCACGAAAAGGGCCTTCCCCCGCTATAAAGACATGGGTAACCTTGACCTTGAAATTGCGAACGAAGACAAATGATGTCGCTTCGCTGTGGATATAAGCGTCAGTCCCGACGAATGCCTGAAGCTCGGCTTCTACTTTCGACCTGATTATTTTGATCATCGCGTTTGGCTCACTTTTCTGAAAGGATTTAATTTGGCAGTCCCATTTATCATTTCTAGGTATAACCCAATTATCGCAACTTAGTCCGTATCAAACAACACATTACTGTCATGAAGAGTCAGATTACTTACGGCTTCAAAAAGTTAAAAGTAAAGCTTTTAAAAGTAAAAACACCTGTTTTAACAACAGGTGCTCTCTAAATCTAATGGCTCCATTTTGCAAGCCTTCTATCACTTTGTTCATAACTCAACTCACTTGTACCACCGAAAAGCTTCTTGAGTTAACTCTTGTTTTCCTTAATAAAAATCCTCAACATAAAACTTCCCGTCTTCCGTTCTTACTCGATATAACGTATCAAATCCTTCACTGAAATCAGGTGTCTGTAATCTTTTCATTATACTCTTAATTCCAACCTCCGGTACTTTTTCACTCCCTGAACGCACTTCATTTCTTTTTACAGACTCAGCAAAATCAGGTTCAAAATAATAACCCACTACTCGGAACTTGTGTTCTTTGGCGAGTGATATATACTTACTCCTATCCTCAATCGTTGGATTCGTGTTGTCCACAACAAAAGGCTGCTTGGCTTGGAAGGATGCGGCTAAATATATGTTTTCCCTGTGCCTGGTTTTAAGCATATCCATGTTGATTCTGATGTGGGAATTGAAAAATCGCTCTTTAAAGAAGGTTGATTTGCCTGAGGCTTGAATACCGACAAAGATCACACACTCCATAATTACTCATTCCCATTCAGATAGACGTATTGATTGATATACTCTCTATTTTGCGAAAAAATCGGAGTATCCATATCAACATCCCACTTATTTCTTTGTGCTTCTCCTTTTAAATAGGACTGTTTTGTTATGCAAACCCCTCGTTTTTGCCATACAGGAAGATCATTCCAATTCATTCCCTTTTCCACGAATAGCTTGTCCTGAAGCTGTTTTCCATCAAGACCTTGCAGCACTTTTTGCGGGAAGTGCGCCTGAGCAATCATAGAAATGCTATTCTTCGTCGCATCCTGCTGGCGCCAGAGAAAGTAGTTCGTGACCTCATCATGCGGTAATACCCATGCTCTGCTATCAAATGTCGCCAGTTCCTTATCGGGATAATACTTTCTAATCTCCTCATTGAACTTAGCCGTGGCCATTGATGAAGACACAGATACCATTTTTTGTATGTTATTATCAAACCACGATTGAGTGGTCAATTTATCATAATTCGTGAGCAGGATTGAAATCTCGTCACTTTGGTGGTAAACCAATTTACAGCCCATTATATTTTGAGCGAGATACTTACAGGTCTCCCATAACGCTTTGGTTAACAGCTCATCAAACGGTTTGGCCATCCCTCGTGTAAAGGTGTGAAAGTGGCACCCGTCAATTCTCAGGATTACAGGCAGACGCTGCGGTAAACTGTGCCGGAACGTATTCTCGTAATTCTTCATTCGATTTCCGAAATCATCCTTATTCATTGCTGCGATCTCCTTTCCTGAGGGCAATAATGGTACTAGTTTAATCCAATTTCTCGAATATCATAACCCTGATACTCTTTGCCCTGAGAGTAGTCAACATTTACTTGGACAATAGCCATCGTTATCTTCCCCTTGGATATCAAAGCATAAAAAAAAGGCCATGGACTCAAAAGTCCATGACCGTGTAAATACAGCTCACACAGAGAAACCAGCTTTAATGACTAGTTGAATCCACGCGTGCAAACCATATTGAATATACTTTGTTCACTATGCTTGGAATTAAATAACTGTACGAATTTCATCTTTTCCTTAAGCAATAAACTCAGCCATAATCCTACTGATATCAAAAGGAGTAATCCCCTCATTCACCGCAAACACCGTCTGCGCGCTATCCACATCTTCCACGATTCAACCTCTGGCCACCGCATGCAGCATGAATAAATCGTACGGGGTAGGCTTTGTTAACGAGGTCATCGCTTTCCCCATTAGGACCATACCTTTTTCTCTGTGCTCGGCAACGATCATCAAGTTGTTCTGCCCAAGCCGAGCAATCATTCAGGATTCATCCCAAGCTTTCTTCCCACCATCACCGCATGCTGCAGAACCGTTTCCACCGGCGTATCGTGCTGATACTCCAATATAGAACGGAACGGATGCTGCATTTCCTTGAGCGCATCCCAAATCGGCTGCCATTCGATCGTTCCTTCACCGACCGGCTGATGCAAGTCGTCGATGCCGTCATTGTCGTGAAGGTGAACCGCGCTGAGCCGTCCTCCCAATGCGCGAAGGAGCTCTGGCGTATTCCAGCAATTGATATGTGCGTGCCCCACATCCACGAGCGCCGTGATCGTCGGAATATCTTCGAACAAGCGGGCAAACTCTTCCTGATTGAACAGCGCTCCATCGCGGAACCCTACATTTTCCACAGCGAGGTCGATACCAAGCTTCTGTGCCTCGTCGCCAAGACGCTTCAGGTTGTCGATCGACCGCTGCTGGGATTGCTTCCGCAAAAATAGCGGTGTGGAGTACAAACTCGGATGCAGAACCATTTGCTCGGCCCCGATATGCGCTGACCAGGCTAGACATTCCTTATACACATCGCAAGAATACTGTGCGAGCAGGTCGAACCGCGCCGAGGCGATATTAAGCTCCCAGATCGGCGAATGCACGCTTAACGGTCCCGGACGGCCTTTGAAACGACCGAATTCCGCATGCCAATTGATAGGCTCAAGCCAGTTCGGCCCGTCCATCGAAATTTCTATACCGCCGGACCACCTGTCAAGAAGCTCCTTGCAGTCTTCGATCCGGTTCATATACGGTAGCATATTGATAAAAACAGTCATGAGATTTCCTTCCTCCCTCATTCAAATAGTTATACGAGCGAATCAAGCGCAATTCCTGCTTTGTCCAGCAGCTGCCCCCATGTCAGGAGCTCATGCTCCTTCGTTCCGCTCGAAATCGGGTTCGTAAAGCAGAGCAGCTTGTCATCCGCATCGCGAATCTCCAATCTTCTCCACACATAATCCAGACCTTTCCATGAAAAGGTTTGATCGTGCACCCAGCAGTCCGTCTCAATCGGCTGTGTGTCGATAACGACGCCGTTCTCGATGATGCGCAGCTTCGCTCCCTTGGCGTCCGTCACCGTCAGTCGATAGCGAACGATGCCGTCACCGGAGCCGGCCAGCGCCTCGGTCAAATCATCCCCGAACGTAAACGTGCATCCTCCAGCTTCAATGGATGCCTCAAGCTCAGGACCGCGGGACACATACACATGCCCGGCGCGCAAACCGCTTAAGATGTCCTGTGGCGTCAGCCGGTCTGCCAGCACATAGCTTGCTGGATCACCGATCGTATCCGGCGGGCAACCCTCTTCGTAGCTCTGATCGGGCCGAAGATGCGTGTCCGAACCGCCGACGCCGGGCACGCGATATCCGTCGTTCCACAGCAAATTCCACAGCACCATTGTCTGCTCGGTCAAACCAGGTGTCGACCTCCTCGTCGGGCTGTTCCATATTTCCAGCAAATCAATGAAGCGGAGCGGTGATTCCGGATACCGCCATGCAAACCGTCCGGCCAGCGGATGGTTGAACGTACGAACCGCACCGCACGCGGCCGCCTCCTCCATCATCCGGTTCTGCCCCTCCTGCGTATGCATGCCTCCATCCTGAAGACCCGTTCCCCAACAATCGATCCAGCCGGGCAAGCCGAGAGCGTTCCAATCTCCCTTGCCGAACGAGGTAAACTCCATACCCGGGATGACCAAGGGCTTTCCCTTCGGCCAGCTTGACGGGAATACGTTATGCTCGGTAACGAAAAAGAAATCCAGCTCCCGCGCTTCCGCCTGCCTTGTCATCTCGCGCGGCGACAGCGACCCGTCGGACAGCGTCGTATGACCGTGCAGATCGCCTCTGTACCAGCGGCGTCCGGTCCCTTTGCACACGTTCCAGTCGTAACGGTTCAAGTCCCCATTCCGTCCGGCCCCTTCGCCCTCGCTCCAAATCTCGCGGTCTTCATCCCGGACGAATGCCTCGTCAAGAACCTCTCCGTCTCCGATAACCCATTCCAGTTCGAACTCCCCCGGGAAATTGCGCAGAAATTCGATCGTCCAGCGGCCCGGGATTATATCACCGGCCACGGCCGTCGCCGTCGTCAGTTCGGCATTCCGGTGCAGCAGCGCGTTCCGCGGCTCTACAACATCAAAATGCATAAAGCGTAAACGGTCGGCAGGATCGCGAATGACGAGCTGGCGCCAAGTCCGGGGCTTCCCGTAATCGAATCGCAGCCGCATCCATTCCGCATGCCGCTCCACCTCGAACGAAATCGCGGAATCGGGCGCTTCTACCCTTAATTTCGCTTTCACGCCATTCTTCGGCGATTGCTCTATCTCCATCTCATCCCCCTCCTATTCCTTCAGCGATCCGAGCATGGCGCCTTTTACGAAATATTTTTGCAAGAACGGATAGACGAGAACGATCGGCGCCATCGAGAATATAATGGCGGCAGCCTTGATCGTCGCGGGGCTGGACAGCACGCCGGAATCGACCGCGATGCTGTCCAATCCGGAATCGGCTGCGTTCGTCGCCACCATATTTTTGAGCAGCATCTGCAGCGGATACAGGTCCTTCGAGCGAAGATAAATCATGGCCCCGAAATAGCTGTTCCACGTCCCCACGGAATGGAAAAGTGCAATTGTCGCGAGAACCGGCCCGGATAACGGCAGCACGAGCCTGATGTAGATGCCGGCTTCTCCGCTGCCATCTATTTTCATCGCTTCGACGAGCTCGGACGATATGCCCTGGAAGAACGTTTTCATAATGAATACGTTATATGCTCCCACCGCTCCGGGAATGATGAGAGACCAGAGCGAGTTGATCATGCCTAGTTCCTTGACCATCAAATAGCTCGGAATAAGCGGCACCGGAAAGATAAACGTGACCAGTATCAGCTTCAGCAGCAGCTTCCGTCCCGGCATCGCCGGGCGCGTAAGCGCGTAGGCAAGCGCTGAAGTCATAATCAGGCAAAGCAGCGTCCCCAATATCGTGATATAGAGGCTCACCCCCATCGCCCGCCACATGGTTTTCATGTGCAGGAGCGATTCGTATACGTTCATCTGAAACCCTTTTGGCCATAGCACGACCAATTTGTTGTTAGCAAATTTCGGATCGCTGAGCGAAACGGATAGCAGATGAATCAGGGGGGAGACCATCGTAAAACACAACGCGGTGAAAAAGGCGGCGTTCACCCATTGAAACCATTTCTCCGAGCGTTGAATCTTCATTATGCGTATCCTCCTAGTAAATGCTTTCCCCGGTCGTTTTGCGGCTAAGCGTGTTCAGACCGACGACGAGAATGATGCCGACAAACGCCTTAAACAATCCGATCGCTGTCGTATAGCTGTATTGGCTGCCCATCAACCCGACGCGGTACACATACGTATCGAATACTTCGCCTGCTTCCCGGTTGAGCGGATTAAGGAAGAACAAAATTTGCTCGACGTTGGCATCGAGGACGTGGCCGATCCGCAGCAGCAGCAGTACGATGATGGCGGGCATGATCGAGGGAAGCGTAATATGCCAGGCTTGCTTGAAGCGCCCAGCCCCGTCCACCATCGCCGCCTCATACAGATTCGGATTAATGCCGGAGAGCGCCGCCAAATAAATAATCATCGACCAGCCTACTTCCTTCCAGATGCCGAGGCCGACCACCATCCCCATGAAATAACGGGGCTCCGTCAGGAAAGAGACAGGCTCCATGCCGAACAGGCCCAGCGCCCGATTGATGACTCCTTCATTGGCAAGCAGCTCGGTGAAAATGCCGCCTACGATGACCCACGACAAAAAGTGCGGCAAATACACCAGCGTTTGCGTCATGCGCTTGAACCAGCTTTTGCGGATTTCGTTCAGCAGCATGGCCAAAAGCAATGGGGCCGGAAAGCCGAAGAGAATGGAATACAGGCCGAATTTCAGCGAGTTTTTCAGCACTGTCTTGAATTCGGCATACTGAAACATGAATTGGAAGTGCTTAAAGCCGACCCATTTGCTTTCGAATACGCCTGCGAATATGTTATAGTCCTGGAATGCAATGACATTGCCCGCCAAAGGGATGTATTTGAAAATAAGAAAATGGGCAAGCGCCGGCAGCGCAAGCAGCAGCAGCACGATCGCATCCCGAGAATTGGCTTTTCGGAACAAACGGAAGTCTCCCTTCTGAAGAAAAGGGCCCTTTGCCTGCGTTCGCCGGAGGGCCCATTCCTTTATTTCACCTTATTTCTTGTTGAAGCTGTTGTACCAGTCTGTCGCTTCTTTGATAGCCGCGTCACCACCGCGTTTCTTCCACTCGGCAACGAAGGTGTCGAAGCCTTTGTCCAAATCTTCCTTGCCGACGACCATCTTGGCGAACCAGTCGTAGAACAAGCTGCCCGCCACAAACCCGGGGTTCAGCTCAGGACGGCCGTCCATTGCCTTGAGCGGCGGCATATACATCGCATCATTCTTCATGAGAACCGATTTGGCGTCGTCATAGCCCTTCAAAATTTTATCGCTGTTCGGCAGTACCTTAAGCGCAAGCGGATTGTTCAAGCCGTTCTCGCGGACGTTGATCGAGAGCTGGAAAAACTCTTTCTCGTTGAGCTGAGAGTTATTCGGCCCCTTCGGATCGAATTTGATCTGGCCGTTCTCTTCCGTGTAGTTGAAATCCTTGATGCCGTAAGCGAAAAACTTGTCGGCTTCCGGCGAGCTCCAAGCCCACTCGAGGAACTTGATGACTTCCTCCGGATTTTTCGTTGTCGCCGGAATGGTCCAAACGAAGTAGACCTGATCCGTCTCGGCCTGCAAGAAATTTTCCCCGCGCGGCCCCTTCGGCGGAACGGCCATCGTGATGGCGCCTTTAGGCTGGTTCGTGAACTCCTGCGCCGCGACGGCGGCGTATTGATACGTTGCGGCTCCCCACGCGGCGACAGTGCCTTTGGCGATGTCCGTTCCGCGGTCGCCCTGCTTCTTCGTAATAAAGTCCTTCTCGATGTAGCCTTTGTCATAAAGCTGCTTGTAGAACGCGATCGCTTCCTTCATTTGCGGCTGGATGATATCCGGCTCCAGCTTGCCGTTCCGCATATGCCACGTCCCCGGTCTGAGGCCGAAGGAGCCGGTGAACACATCGTTCCACGACATACCGTCCGTCAAGGAAAGCGCCCACGTATTGTTCGGGATGCCGTCGTTGTTGACGTCGGTCGTTTTGACCGCCTCGGCGAATTTCAAGAATTCGTCCAGCGTCTTCGGCACGGACATATTCACCTTGTCGAGGAAGTCCTGACGGTAGAACATGATCCGGTCGGCCGCCGCGCCGTTCAGTACCGGGATGCCGTATATTTTGCCGTTTTTGGTTACCTTCGGGCTTTTCCAGGCAGCCTCCGGAATTTTCTTCTTTAGGTTAGGCGCGTACTTGTCGATCAGCGGTCCTAGATCAAGAAATACGCCGCGATCGACGGCCCCTTGATGCACTTCCCAGTCAACGCTGGCGGTTCTGACCAGATCGGGCAGCTCGCCGGACGCGAAACGAAGCGCCAGCTGCTGGCGGAAATCGATGTCATGGCCCAAGAATTCATAGCTGACATTATACCCGGACAACTTGCTCAGCTCTTGGTAATACTTGGTTTTCTTGTCGTCCGGGCCTTTGGAGGCGAATCCCGAGTTATTATGGGATAACAGCACCTTGATGTCCTTGTTTACGGGTTTGGTGCTTGCGGCTCCTCCCCCAGAAACGGCGGGTTTGTCGGAGCTGTTCCCGCACGCCGCCAAGACGATACTCGAAAGTAAAACCGTCACAACTGATGTCGTTATCGTTTTCTTCGCTTTGTAAGCCACTTTGAATCCTCCTATTTTCATCTTTCTTTCAATAACCTTTACAAAATATTAATAAATATAAAGCGCTTTCTTCATTGCCCGCGAAAACATGTGACATCTGGAGTCACATGTTCTTGCGGGCAGTGTTTCAAATTTTCTCTCTATCGTGTACAATATAAGTGCATATATTTTTTTCTCTTGGGTACTGTGCTGTTTCATTGGTTGCTTACCATTGAAACGCCAGTACCGTTTTTTTCCACTGACGATGGGCGCTAGCCTCGTTCATGGCTTCAACAAAATGCTCGACTGCCGATACCCGGTGCCACTGCTCTGGCAGCAGCTGCCGCAGCGTAGCCTGGCAAGCCGGATTCCGCATAGCGTTTAATACTTGGATGAAATCCTCAGAAGAGCTCCGGCTGCTGCCGATTAACGTAATCCCTTTCTCCAGAACATCCCGCGTATTGATCGGAACGCGCTCCTCGGTAACGCCCATCATCAAAAGGACGCCTCCCGGATTGAGCAGCTCGATCGCCTGGTTAACCGCACTTTCGCTAAAGCGTCCGCCCGTGCATTCCACCGCAATGTCAAAGCCCGCTCCGTTACCGAAATCATAATTTTGCACCATCGCCCTGCTGGCAAACGAAAACTCGTTCAGCTTCTCTTCCATCGCGCCGAATACTTGAAGCCGGTCGCTGTTTAGCCCATAAACATGATGCAGCATCGCTGCGGTCAGAAAGCCGACCGGCCCGTCGCCGAAAACCGCTACCCGCTTTTTGGAAAGCAGGTTTTTTACCCGGCTCAGCGCTTGGCAAGAAACGGAACACAGCTCGGCCAGCACCGCGATGTCGTCAGGAATTTCGTCCGGTACCGGAATCGCGCATGCCGCAGGTATGACGAGCCGATTTTGGGCGATGCCGTCGGTTCCGCTGGCGAGAAAGTGTCCTCTGGTACAATATGTACTGCCAAGACCCTCCCGGCAAACGGGACAGCAGGTTTCCGCCGTCTTCCCGTCAAGCAAATAACCTGGGACGTTCGGTACGATCACGATCCGCTGTCCGGGAACAAGCTCTGCCGAATCACTGCGAACGACGTACCCGATTCCTTCATGGATGAGTGCCATCGGCAGCTTGCTCGCCATTGCCTCCTGCCTTCTCTGGCCGGTAAAATATCGTAAGTCCGCGTGGCAGATGCTGCCCAGCGCAGGCTCTATGACAACATGGCCTTTCGGAACCGGATGCTCCAGAATTGTCTCCTCTACTACCCCCGCTTTAATCAGCCGATAGGCCCGGGATCGCACGGTGTTATTTCCTTCCTCAAGCAACTATATCACCTCCTCTCATGCCGCCCGAGGAAATCATCCTTGTCTTACACCGTCACGACCTTTACTCCCTCATCGCGGAACGCTTTTACCTGCGCATCGGAAGACTCGACCCCCGTAATGAACTGATGCACCGAGCCGATCGGCACAACCTTGTGCAGTGACACTTTGCCGATCTTCGTATCGTCCGCTACGACGATAATTTCCTGCGCTGCTCTGATCATGCTTTGCTTGGTCGGCACGAGCTGTGCTTCCGGATGCGTAAGCCCGTATTTGGGATGGATCGCCGGCGTCCCGATAAACGCTTTCTGCACATGGAGCGTGCCCAGCGCATGGTCGGTGAACATCCCGTTCAGCATGAAGCTGGAGTGATACAGTAGCCCTCCCGTTACGATGACGGTAATGCCCGGCGCTTCCCGCAGCTCCGCGGCAATGTTGATGTCGTTCGTCACGACGGTTATCCGCGACCGGTTTTGGAGGTACTGGGCGATGTACATTGTTGTCGTTCCCGAGTCCAGAATGACATGATCGCCATCCTCGATTAAGGCAGCAGCCGCTTTCCCGATCCGCTGCTTTTGGTCAACTTGTTCATAGGCTCTTTCCGAGAAGGAGGCTTCTATGTTCGCCCCTTGATCGACCACGACCCCTCCGTGCGTTCTCCGGAGCAGCCCTTCAAGCTCGATCTCCGCAAGATCCCGTCTGATTGTCGCCTCATGAACTTGAAATTCCTTTGCCAGATCCGCTACTGTTGCAACCCTCTTCTGTTTAACGAACTCTACGATGCGCATTTTACGTTCGACAGCCAACATCGGCTTTTGCTCCTTTGCACAATAAATCGAGCCGTTTGTTCATTTTCACTCATTATTGTTCGTTTGTTAACATTAGATTAGCTTAGGGAAAAAGCAGTGTCAACAACTTTTTCCACATTGAACGTTCACTGAAATGTTTACATTTCCTTTATAAATCAAATACTCACACTCATTTATGCAAGCTTTACAAACATTTAAACCGAAGATCAACAGGAATATCTTGACAAATAAACGCGCAGAATATTAACATTATATTCGTATACACGAGCTAAAATGAGTAAATATTGTACTTTTTCGCGCAAAATATACTTATACTGAGGAGGTAGTTGAAGAATGAGCAACGAAGTCCATTCTCCACAACCAGAACCCGCAGCAAATCGTTCGATTAGCAGAAGAAAGCTGCTCGCAGCTATGGGGATGGCCGGCGCGACCGCAGTCTTGGCAGCTTACGGGAGAGGCGACAGCGCCCAGGCGGAAAGCGTGACGGAGGCCACTTATGGAAAATCCGGCAATCCTTCTCTGAAACCGAAAGATTTGATGAACTTATCCTATTGTATTCCTACTACGATTGCCGAACTCAGATTGAACGATCAACCGTCCACTTCCTTCACTTACTACGTCACTGACCAGGAGCAAGAAGGCTTTTTCTACTACGACCAAGCAGATATGCAAACCGCGGATAATACCGGTACCGTTCTCGTAAGCGTTTCAGGCGCAAGATACAAACGCGCGGTCGACGCTTATACCGTCAACGCCAGATGGTACGGCGCCAAAGGAGACGGCACGGCAGAC
Organism: Paenibacillus germinis; assembly: GCF_013141785.1. Classification (NCBI taxonomy): domain Bacteria; kingdom Bacillati; phylum Bacillota; class Bacilli; order Caryophanales; family Paenibacillaceae; genus Paenibacillus; species Paenibacillus germinis. The sequence continues at coordinate 92,660 of NZ_WHOC01000006.1, read as the reverse complement.
GATACGCTCGCCCTGCAGTCAGCTCTGAATGAAGCGCTTCGCTGGCCTGCCGCGAACGTGATCGTTCCTGCGGGTACCTACCGAATGACGGCAGAGCTGTACATATTCAAAAACACCCATCTGAAAATGGATGCACAAACGGTCATTTTCCGCGGCCACGATGGCAACGTCATCCGCAACTACCGGAAGGACGATATTTTCTACGAATATGGCGGCAACGGCAATATTACGATCGAAGGCGGGATACTCGACTGCAACGCGACCAAGCAGCCCCGGGTTTGCAACGGCATTGCGCTTGCTCACGCAGAGTACATTACGCTCAGGAACTTGACAATCAAGGATACGCAAAGCGGACATGCTGCAGAGCTGACTGGCCTCCGTCATGTACTGATCGAGCGCTGCAAATTTATCGGCTGCATGTTTACGACCCAAACCTACGTCGAGGCTATTCAACTCGAGCCCGCATTGAAAGCGGGATTCGTAGGTCAAACGGCCGACCATACACCCACCCATCACGTTACGGTGAAGGACTGCTATTTCGGACCTAGCGGTACGCCCGGTACCGTTCCGTGGCCTTGCGGAGTAGGAGCGCACGGCGCTTATCCCGACGCCTATTTCGATCACATCATCGTCCGGGACAATGTGATGGAGAAGTCTACCTACTGGGCGATCCGTCCATTCAAGTGGAGAAAATCCGTCATTGCGGGCAACCATTTGAAAATGGTGGCCGGTGGCATATTCGTTTCCACGCCATCGGCAACTTCTGCCTCCTCTAAGGACGACAACGGCGTATTCCATCCGGTTCAGCCGGCCAGCACGATCATCATCGAGCATAACATCATCGACACCGCCTCCAATAACGGCATTTATGTCGAAGGGTTTCCGGAAGGCTGCGGCGAGAAAATCATTATCGCTAACAATATATTCAGGAATCTGGATGGCCAAGGAATCAGCTTGCGTTGCAATCACTGCGTTGTCACCGGCAACATTATCGAAAGCGTTAAAAAGAACGGCATTTATATGACGGACAGCAGCAATGTCATCGTCACGGATAACATCATCCGGGATACGAACTTCTACGGCATCCAAGCGAACAATGCGAAGCTGGCCGTCATCGCAGACAACTCGATCACGAATTCCGGACAGAACGGCGACAGTACCTACGACGGCATCGCGCTTACAGGAACGTGCGCGGAAGCCCGGGTCATCGGCAACGTCTTGCGCACCGAATCCGGCAAAAAGAAGCTGCGCTACGGGTTAAACGTCGCCGCAACCGTCAAACTGCTGACGCGTCTGCAGAACGACCTTCGCTGCGGGGCCATTAGCGGCAACCTGCAGGACCTGTCCGCCTCACCGAATACGTCATACGTGGATTTGGCATAGTCGGGTACGGCCCCACAAAAACAAAATGGAGGGCGGATGCCCTCCATTCTTTTGTTCAAAACCTACACACCCCTGTCAAGCAGACAGATGAAAAAAGCTACGCTGCCAGCGCGCACCGATACTTTCCCTGTGACTTGTCGTCTTTTATTGCATTTTTCGTATTCACTGGTTGCCAGCTTTTCGGCTATATCCTGAGAAATACTCCCTGCGTTAGTCAAAATCTCACGCTCATTGAACTTTAGAAATGAGTTCAGCTTATCTATCCAGTCCTTCATATACACTGGAGATTGCCGTTATATCCTTTAAACGTTCATCATCCATTGTAATCCCTTTAACAAGATACTCGTTCAGTCGCTCAGTAGCCCAACTCCTAAATTGGGTACCCCTATGGGAACGGACACGATAGCCAATTGAAATAATCATTTCCAAGTTGTAGTGTTTGATGCTTCTTTTTATTTCTCTAGATCCTTCAACTTGAACTTGTAAGTATTCCTTACAAGTTCAATCCTGATGAAGTTCGTGTTCTTCATAAACGTTCTTTATATGAAGGGTAATATTCTGCGATGTCGTTTGATACAACTCCGCTATGGCTTTCTGGGTCATCCATACGGTGCCGTTCTCGAGCTTGACATCTATTTTGGTGTTCCCATCTTCTGTCTGATAGATTAAAATGCCAGTCTTATTATCCACTTCCCAACAGCTCCTATTCCCATATAGCATCATACGTTCCCATTTTGCCATATAAAGAATCCGTGTTGTTATTTATCAAAAATCTACTCCAACCCAATCCCCAAAACCGAACTACCCAAATCCAAATGCTCCCGATCCAGCCTCACCTTCACCTTACCCACACGCCGCTTCTCACGCCAATCCCGCAATTCCTCCTCCGTCTCCAAACGCAGTTCAGAAACTTCCTTCGCCCTGCTAAGCATATAATCCGTCGTATACAAAATCCGATAAATCCCATGCCCCGCGGGTACTATAGCACTTTCTCTTCTAACCCACTCCTCCACCTCAAACACAACATAAAGCTCATCCGTCGCACCTCGACTAGAGGGAATTGCCGTTATCTCAGAGCGTGGAACAACCTTCCACGCCTTCACTCTTCCATACCATGAAATACCCGCTTCCTCCGCACCAAACAAACGAATTGACTGATACAAAGCGACGAATTCCAATCTCGTCAGGACCTTATGATCCGTAATATTCCGAAGTGGCGTATGGTAAAATCCATGCTCCAACGCAGCATCCAGTTGCGACTTCTTACTCAAAGCCCCAACCAAAACATTTTTCCCAGACAATTTATTCCCGTAGTACTCCTTCGTCCCTCGCGGTCTCGTCGTCCGTTCATAGGCTTTCTCCGGACTATCCATGATAATTTCGTCCAGGAACTTCTCCATCAAGCTCGTCGAATTCGGCAAAAATGGAAAAGCCCCAATATTAATAAGCTCCACACTTTTATAGAACTTATGCTGCTGGAACCGCTCCTCATCATGATAGGGAAACAACACATACGCCCCAAACATGCTCCGCTCGTACTCTTTCCCCTGACCCTCTGAATACACAATCGCATCCCGGTAGCGGTGCATCGTATTAATATCATCCTCTTCCGGCCCTGGCATCCGGTACCTCTCGAAGTAAGGCGTACCCTCATAAGCAGGATTAATGCGATATTTGGCATCGAAAATGTATTTATACTCCGCCGCGGCGTCGTTCTTTTTCAAAGTCAGGACATTATCTGGCCGCTGGGACAGAGTCGGACTCCGATCCCCTTTAGGCAGCGCATTATAAAACAGCGTAAAAATCTCCCCGTTCAACGGGTTTTTATACACCATCTTCGCCTGCTGGGACTTATCCAGTGTGACGAACAGTCCACTCCGATTGATTTTGATAATATCTTGTTTGAGCAGCTCATACTTTTTGCTTAAAAGATGATGAATCTTCAAGAAACACCAGTATTCATAGAGCTGAGCCAAGTCTTTCATCGATAATCGGAAAAGATCATTCTGAATCGACAAACCTTTTAACAACATTAAATAATAACGGTATACCTCTCGGTACCCCGAAGCCATTTGCAAAACCAGAGATATAGACAGCTGCCTCATTTCGCCAACATCCAAAAAATCATGCTGTAACAACCGCTGCACCTGACTCTGCATAAGATTAAGCTTCTTCGTAAGATTAGGATCTTCCACACGACTTTTTTGAGCTAAACGCGTTTTAACATCCTTAAGCTTCTGCCCAATGCGTACAAGCACCCATTTCACGAAGCGATTCTCAGCTGTATCATAATGAACATGGCGTCTAGTCTCAAGCAAATGAGTCGGTGTAAACCGCTGGCCCTCTACCTGAACGACCCCGTTCACCGGATCCTTGACTAATAGATGTGGGCGCTTGTTTAGGAAGGCAATGTTCTCTTTTCCGGCTCTTTTGACACGTGCAGCATCGACCAGACGATTCTCACTTTGAAGCTTAGAATGAGGAGATAGCTTGATTCTCTCAACAGCCTGCACAAGCTGCGTAAATACATGCTGCAAAATCGTAAAATACTCCGTCAAACTCTGGTGATTCGTTTCTTTTAACCCTGTCAGGTTGTACGTTTTACGTAGAAAATCGAAAGAAAGATTATAAATCTGTTCATTAACATCGTTAAGGATCATCTGATAGTCGTTCTTATAATCTATTTTCGATGGAAAAATCTCTAACTGGAGACGAAAAATAGCCTCACCATTCAATCGAAGCTCAAGTTCAGAGAGTCCCACTTCATTTTGAAAATTAAGAATCCCTGATAGAATCATCTTCCCCAGCGGCTTAATCGCCTGTCTCACATGGATATTGTCGTGGAAAAAAGTTAAGGCAATATCCGCCTTCTTTTCAATGACCAGTTCATAGGCCTGTGTTTCATAAAAAGTCGGCGAACACACATCGCCCGAACTCCAACTTGTCATCGCCCTGTGTCCATGAGAGAAAATAGAAATAGAATCTATGACCAACGAATCCACCAGCGGCGCAGCGTGAAAATGGGCATCTACCCACTCCTCATCCACATCACGATGGAGATTCAATGTTTCAACCGTGGGATGGAACGGCTTGCCCTGAATATAGAGATTGAACAGATTCGTCTCGATTCGCAGCAATTCCGTACTTTGATTAAGAGAGCCAGTATGAGGTAAAGCCATCTTCTTCTAACCTCCGTAGCATGAAGGCGATTTTCCTTGCGCTTTGTGGAGATTTGGACACTGCCAACGTCTCTGGAGAAAGATAGAGCTTAGAGGCATCCTCCATATACTCCGTAATAGGTAAGCTACGATCCTGAGCCACCTGCATCAATTGAAGCAAAGCTTTTTTCACAGACGAACTACTCCCTTGAATACGAGGCAAAATCTTCTGCAACAACTGCATATCGAATGCCGCTTCCTTACTGAGCAAAGCAAACCGATCATTATAAATCATGTAAAAACAGACCGCATCCCGGATCCGAAACCCTACGTGCGAATGAATCTGCTCCAAAATCCCATTGATCTTCACCAATAACTCAGTCGTCTCTTCCGTTAATTGCTTATAGTCACGATAAACATCAACCAATTGCAAATATTCGCTTCGCAATAATGAATTAGGAGGAACAGCAGCCCCTTCACTAGACGGTATCCCTTCACCCGTTGGATATTGACCAAGATCAATGTAATTAAACTCGATCGTATTGGCACGGTCTAATACCTTTTTGCTAAAAGGATGCGTCGTCTCATCCATATTCACCGTTCCAACGATGTACACATTATCTGGCAGATGTAGGTTGCCGTACACTTGCTTATCTGACTCATTTTGCAGGGAGTCTCTATGTATAAGCGGCGTAGTTACAATTCGATGGTTATCCCACTCTTGCGTCTCAAGCACACTCAGTAAATCACTGAAATAATGCTCAACCCTAGCCAAATTCATCTCATCCAAGCATATAAAATAGGGCTTATGCTGATTACTCGGCTTTGAAGCCTCAACCAACACCTCCGTTAACTTCCCTGGTCGAAAAACACCAGATAAATCCTTGTAACCCAATAGATCAGAAGGGTCGCTCCAATCCGGTCTGACTGGGATTAATGAGAATTGGCCGTTACTCGCCGTTGCTCCTACTGCCTCAGCGAATAACTTCACGAGCTTTGTTTTGCCAGTGCCAGAGACACCCGCTAGAATGACGAATGGCTTTGCTTTTAGGGATAGGAAGAAGTTCTCGATCCAGCGATCGGGATACATGAACCCTTTGCTTTCGATGAAGTTCTTGATCGTGGTTACTCGCTCGCTTACCGTTAGTGAATCCACAAGAGGTGTCTCCTCCCACTCTGTATACGTGTACTGCTGACCTGATTTGGTAATAAACTTCAAAATCTCTAGCCAGTTGAGCATAAAAATAGATCGTTGTTTTTGGGTAACTTCTCCCCAAGTCTGGAGCATACCTAGAGCATTGATAAACATTGGAGTGAAATGATCTAAGGTGAAAGATCCTAGCTCCTTACAAATCTCAATAGCTTTATTGATGCTTCTAGTAAGAGGAGTTTGTCCTTCAGCGTTATTTAACTGGTCGCGAACTAGTTTGATTTGCGTATCGCTTAAGACCCATTTATTTTCGTTAAAATGGTTTGCATACTCCTGACCTAAATCAGTTAATGAGAATTGGTTCTCATTTATAGATACTAAACCTAAATCTTGTAAGGCTCGTCCCAGATGCCTGACTCTCTCCTTTGGATGCTTTACATCATCTCCAGATAGCAGAACACTGCCCTGATTGGATATTAACTCATCTAATAAGATATTATTAGGCCCGTGATCATGTAGGTATTTTAAAATGCCTTGCCCGGCATATAAATGACTTATCGTATAGTTGAAACTGATGGATGACTCGGGCTCATCACTAGTGTTGAGCACCTTTTTTACATATTCATTGTAGTTAGTAACTGCATTGTTTAAGTCTGCAATTAGCTGTTCATCGTCAGGAAGATGCTCCAGATCGTAACGGTAATAAGCGACGGTGGATACCTGATAATCTTGGCCTAACCCACCAGGTGTTAAGTAGATGGCATCATCTTTGGTCATTCCCTCAAGTGGGAGTAGGCCACGTATTTCTTGAACTTTTTGTTTGAAATATTGGTAGGCTGCTGCTCTACCTTTTGTCTCATTAGGGATAGTTACCCCTTGATTGAATGTAAGGTAAACCGATTTCATATCTTCTGAGAATAGATAGACCAAATATTCCCCTTGGCGTGTTGTCTGGGTGATTCGTTTATCCATGACGGCAATCCACGGAATCGTAGCCCAATTGCCTTGTCCCACGGAACCGGTGATCTTTAATTCAGAGTGGATAAATGGTAATTTCCTTAGCTCGGTTGGTATCTGTTGTCTTACGAGATTTCCAAGTCTATGTCCTGCAAACGTTTCTCTTTTTGATGTTAGGTAGCTGGATAAAATATCGGAAAGTGCTTCTTTTATAGAGATGCTTTCTATCTGCTGATTATAATAGTTCTCTAACTCAGCTTGAGCGTAGGTATAAAGTTCACCTAATACATCTTCATTCCATGATTCGTATAGTTCTTTCCTAAAGCCGATAGATTCATTAGTTTGATCCAAAATGGAGGAGAGTGCTGAAATCGGTGTGGAAATAACTGACTGCACGTTATTAACAGTCAAGCTACTCCAACTCGTTCCCGCTTTCTCAGGTGGCTGGTCGATAATCAGGCCGTTTGACTCTCTCTCTTGAAGTAGCGAGAGGAAGCGTTGTTTTAAATTTAGTAGATAGACATCTTTCAGTCCGGTTGCTTGCATCTCAGTTAATAGTGCTTGAATTACCACCATTTTATAGGATTTTTGTTTGTTAGAAAATACGCCTGAAAGTTCTATAGGTAGAGTCAATTTGATCACCTTTTTGTGAAGTAGAGTTTCGAAAGAATTTATCTTAAACCTCGATGTTAGTTTTACTCATTCGACAAAAAGGGAATGAATGCCTGCTTTTCTAAGATTTAAACGATCCAGTGTAACAAAAGAGACTACCCGTTATGGTAGCCTCCTTTGTTATATTGGATTGTTTGATGACTTCAAATGAGTTATGCACTCCACATGTGTTTAGAGGGTAAAACGAATATATCGGTTATTACGGTTGGTGGAGAATAAGGGGCCTGCCCCCCTGACCTCATCGCTGCCAGGGTTTATCACCACGGTATCGCTGATTATCTAAAGGACTCGAGAGCTTTGACCTGTATGGGTTTTTGGCTATTTGCATTATTTCTGGTTTCCGCTAAATCTCGGTTAATATCTCAATTATGTTACCGGATTATTTCCGCGCACCACTCATAATGTGCAAGGGAACCCCCTGTGGAGATGAGAACGGGGAATAGGGCTTCATTTTTTGTAAATATAACTAACTCAAAGAACATTGCTTAATTATTTATTAATTGATTATGCTAAAATCCCCATTATATAGTGCTGCAGTATTCTTCCCATTTGATTTAGCATACCTAAGAGCAAGAAAAACATCACAAAGGCTAGGACCTACACCCATTGAAAAGTTAATATCATTACTATACTTCCTTATTAGTTCGAATAAATCTCTAGCACCAATATTTTGTTTTTTACAAATGATTCCGTCTGCACCACTAAAAATAATATCAAAACCATTAACAATAAGTTGATTGGATATAGAGTTTACAGCGTCCTTTACATCGTTATTGATTTTTTGCAAGCTCACCTCATCATTATTCATAAAACTCTTTTCAATCTTCAAGCCAATGTCATCACCATCAATATAGGCATACATCATTACAGAACTCCTCCGTTTGCTTTTAGTTTAGCCTCTTCAAAAAACTCTAGATACTCTTTTGAAACATTCCTTAACCTTAGTTGACCAATTGTACCGGTGTTTGTCCAAAACTTCCCATAGAACTCAGCTCTACTTTCGTTCAATGTCAACTCTAATTCTGTAGTCCCTTTTCTAATAAATTGATCTATGGTATTTACTTCCTCTTGAGAATATACGTAAACCAACTTGTTTTTTTCACTTCTCTTGTCGAGACTTAGGATTTCACTGTAAGAATTATTTTTGTATCTTTCAGTATAAGAGGTAATATGTAGATTTAAAAAATTTTGTTTAATCACTAAGGATATTTCTCCAATGTAAGTCTTATTGCTTTTAATATCTACCGACTCATAAGTCCCAAACCAAGTGCCGCTAATATTTTCTTTGTATAAAATCTTATTTAATCTGGGAATCTTCCATCCAAAGTGAAAATAAAATGCCCACCATAGAGTCAAAAAGGTGGAAATAGAGAATGCTGTTTTTACTCCGTGAATAGAAAGTAGTCTAATATTGGTAAATAAAAGCACCAACACACTAATTAAACTTAATATAAAAGTTATTAAAACAATTCTTTGCTGCTCTTCTTTATCCATATTCATTCCTCGTAACTATTATTATTAATGATATTCTCAAAACTCAAACTATAAAAATGCACAAATCAAGCCTCGGTAATATCATATTGATAATACTCACTTAACATTTTAATAAATGTTGCGTAGTCATCTTTTTGTGCGGTAGAAGTAAACAATGGCTTTACTCCATTAGCTTCTTTGTAATTCTCGAGATTTTCAAGATCATTTTTTAGATAGATAAGCAATTCATGAAATGTGTATCTCAGAAAACTATATTTTGCATAAACGGTATTTGGAATATTCCAAAGTAAAGATTCTAACCCGAAAGAGGAGATGCTTGTAGGAAGTGAATACCCTGACTCCTTTATTAAACTTTTCATTTTCTTTATTATTCTTACATGCTTCTTAAACTTGTGGTTTGTTTCATTGTTTTTTCTTTTGCCATTTTTAATATGCTGTTCTGGAAAGTTTATTATTTTTCCACCTGAATCCGGTCGTATTTCGATACCACCTACATAATTTGTTGTACTAAAATTATAATCTCCACGATAATCTCTGTATCGATATGAAGGTACTACATCTGAGTCTACTCGATAACTATTCCCATGAACCTTGATTGATTTATCATTACGTTCAATACCTTCGTTGTTAAACTTAGTTTTAAGAGCAGATTCAACTTCATCCTTTAATTGTTTAACGGTAAATGTAGCATCTGTGAAACCATAATTTTCACTTTTAATAGTTGCTCTGTACTCAGGAATAAAAGTTGATTCTAGTATAACAGCTACATCAACATCGCTCTGAGTACGAACATTTGTGTTATTCGCATATGAACCCTGTACCAAGAGAAATATTTTCCTACCACTTGTAGCATTTAATTCTAATGCATATGCAGTTGTTTCACCTTCATATTGATAGATTTCTTTGTCATTATCAGTATATCCAATTAATTTCATAGCGTCTCTAATCATTCGAATTGCATTCTTACAGCGTTCTTCCTCTGACTCACTAAGAGGAGCGGCATAAGTTAGTAATTGCTTTTCTGTAAATTTCATTTTATTCCCCCCGATGCACCATCCACTGATTCAACTTTAATATCTTTGTAATAGTAAAGTGGTGCACTATGTTTATCTTACTATGTTTTTACTTACACGTTGTAACTCAATCGTGCCAATTGTTTTTCTTAGTGTCCAGTAATCACCTTTTAATTTTATTGATGAGCCAGAATGTATTTCTAATTTAGCTGTTCCATCATGCCATGGATTATTTGCTAAAGTATCAGCAAAAGCCCTACTGCTGTATGTATAACAAAGCTCTTGTGTCTGGGTTTCCCCATCTGTTCGTATTCCGGCTATGTAGCTTTTACTTACCATTTTTGTAGTATGAATTTCCACACTAATTGATATAAAACTTTGTCTTATGAAAGCCGTGATTTCAGTTGAAGGAATTTGATTCCCTGATTCTGGGTCAACCCAACTAGATTGTAAACTTCCTTTCCATGTGCCATGAAGATTAGGCACTAGAACGATCATCGGATTTAGAAATGGTATCCAATGATATTTCCAAATCCATTTTTTAAAAGCAACATGAAAGAATAGAGTGAGCATTGTAGCGGTAGATATGCTTTTAAACACGTCTTTTAGTGTGATGTTACTAAAATCTACTCCTGAAATAAGAAATAAAAGGCAGAATACTATAATTCCCAGAGTTACTAACACTCTCGTGTAATTTTCTTGATTATACAACATATTGCTTACGTTCACTTCTTCCCTTAAGAAAGTTGATTAAATTTCATATACGCCCTTATTGTCAGCGGCTATTTGATAATTACTACGGTCAGGTTGTGTTGAATACAGATTATACTTCATCTGTAACTCCGCTTGTTTTATGACAAGTTCAGTCGCTTCCGGGATTTCATCAGGCGGGTACTTATATTTTTTAAGTAAGCGTTTGATGAGTGATCGCATGTTTGCTTTGGCATCATTTCGTTTGTACCAATCTGGTGTCTTGTTCTCAGATATAAGTTGAATAAGGTTCTTAGCCATCTCCCGAAGCACATCCGATTGATAGTGCTCCTTAACCAATTCAGGTTTTGCTAGAGCATCATAGAAGGCTTGTTCTTCTGGTGATAGATGCATATCGATACCCTCATTGATTGCTGACTCGATTTCTTGAGCAATATCAATCATCTGCGTAATCAGCACATCAATGTCTTCAGCCTGATTGTACCGCTCAACAATGTTCTTCAATTTCTCAGAGAAGAAGCCAGAGCGAACAATGTTGGTTTGCTCGAACCATTTAATTTTATCGTCGATTAACTTTTTTAGTATTGTAGCAGCGACATTCTTCCGTTTCATTGCCATGATCTTTTCTAAATTTTCGACAGACAGAAGACTCTTTTCCTTTTTAGCGGAGATGGATACAACTTCATCACCGTCTCTAATAATTGCTTGCTCAATCATCGCTGTAATTTTCTTCTTAAAAGCTTCTACATCTGGCATTCCATCACGTTCAACCTTAACGATAAACGATTTTACTGCCATGAAAAAGCTTACTTGTACACGAACGGCAAAATTCAAAGCAGTCGCACAGATGTTATAAGCGCTTTGGAGCCTCGCTACATGTTTAAGGAATACTTCCTTCGCACGCTCTTTAAGCACATGCTCTACGCCGTCTTGAATCAATTCAAACCGCTCTTTGGATGTTGAATTCATGTACTTACTGAAATCAAAGCCATGGAACATACCCTCAAGTATTTCTACTTCTGTCATGAGAATTTCCTTAGCTTTTTCAATTTCAGGAATACTGTTTTTATCACGGCTTGTATACGTGTTAAGTGCTTCTTTCAAATACTTACTAAGCCCGATATAATCAACAATCAGTCCAGCTTGTTTATCTTTATATACACGATTAACCCTTGCGATCGCTTGCATCAAATTATGTTCTTTCATAATTTTATCGATGTACATGGTATCAAGGCTAGGAACATCGAAGCCGGTTAGCCACATATCAACGACTATTGCGATCTTCATATCACTGTTATCATCTTTGAACTGATTTGCGAGCGTCTGGCGATGTTGCTTATTGCCGATGATATCTCTCATTTCCTGATTAGTGTCTTTGTTGCTATCGCTCAGCACCAACCCAATTTTGTTACCAATTTCAGGAGACTTTTCTTTGATAAGTTGATACATGCGGTATGCGATTTTGCGTGAATAGGCAACAATCATTGCTTTACCTTTGAGCATATCTTTGCGGATATCATAATGGGCGAGAATATCATCTACGACAAGATTAAGCCGGTCTTCGTCACCAATGACTGCCTCCATTGTGACAAGGTCCTTTTTCAGCTTTTCAATCTTTTCTGGTGTAAGTCCTTGTGCCTCAATACTGGCAACTTCCTTATCAATTTGATCGAGAATGCCTTCGTCCAAATGCACTTTAGCAAGGCGATTCTCGTAATGCAAATCGACGGTCGCACCGTCAAGCTTCGCCTGTGTCATATCGTATACATCAATGAGTTCTCCAAAGACACCAATGGTTGACTTATCATTAGAATCAACCGGCGTACCCGTGAATCCGATAAATGTAGCATTCGGCAGGGCATCTCGCAGATATTTGGCATAACCATAGACGAGTTCGGCTTCAAGTGTCTTTTTGTCAATTTTGATATCGGGGTCAATCCCATATTGGGAACGGTGTGCCTCATCGGCTATTACGATGATATCGTGACGATTCGATAGCAAGCCGGTTTCTTCAGTAAACTTCTGAATTGTAGTGAAAAAGATGCCTCCTATGGAGCGATGTTCCAGCAATTCAATTAAATGTTCTCTGGATTCAGCACGAACAGGGGCTTGCCTAAGAAAATCCGCTGCGTTGCTGAATGTACCATGTATTTGCTCATCGAGGTCATTCCGGTCTGTTACCACAACGATAGTAGGGTTATTCAGACGAGCAATAAGACCCGCAGATAGAAATACCATCGAAAATGACTTTCCTGAGCCTTGCGTATGCCAAACAACACCGCCGCGTTTATCACTATCAACCGCACGAACAACACTGTCTATCGCTTTATTCATGCCGAAGTATTGATGATAGCCAGAAATAATTTTCGCTTTGCCGCCAGCAAAGAAGCTGTAGTTACGGATAACATCAAGAAGCCGTTCCTTATGCAGAAGCCCTTTCATTAATGTGCCAATCTGAGCGATATGAGGTTCATCTACAATTGGAGAATGGCGATCTACCTGCTTCCATTGCATATAGCGGTCATAATCAGCCGTAATTGAACCAAATTTCGCGTTCACACCATCGCTTATGATACTAAAGGCATTATAGTGAAAGAGGGGTTTGATAATATCCTGATACGTCTTGATTTGCAAATAGCCATCCTGTATAGTCGCATCCTCGCGTACTGCTGATTTTAGTTCAATAACGACGAGTGGTAATCCATTAACGAATACTACAACATCCGGTCGTTTCTCAGCTTTGTGAATGACAGTATACTGATTGACGGCTTTAAACGTGTTGTTCACCGGATGGTCGAAATCTATTACCTTGACGATACGAGAAGGGATGCCTTCACCATACACTTCAATCCGAACGCCTTCGATGAGATATCGGTGAAACTTCTGATTGGCAGCAACCAGACTGGCATCGTCGATGTATAAAAGCTTGCGAAGCGCCGCTTCTATAATTTCATTTGACAAGTCAGGATTGAGTGTAAATAGCGCTTCACGAAGCTCCTCTTCCAGCACAACCGTATGGAAATCGCGTACTAGATCATAACCGTTCTGAACAGTATAGTTTAGCTCATCCTTAAGTAGTTCAAGAACGATCGATTCTAAGCTATCCTCGTTAAACATAGTATCACCGCCAATCTATAGTTCGATGTCAGACACGTCGAGTTCTCCTGACATAAGCTTAGGGAGGAGGGTGTCTCGGAGGCTGGAAAGTCGTGCATTTAGTGCGATATTAACCTCGTATTTAAGTCTAATACTACTAATTAATTTCTCATAATTTTCGAGAATATAATTGGAAGGTATTATAATTTTCATTTTTTTTAAACCTTGTATTGTTATAGCTTTTTGAGTAGAGCCTATGGTTATACTATCAATTTGTTTTTTTCCATCACCAAACAGCAGCCAGTAATATATAAATTTACTAAAGAATGGCTTATTAAAATTTCTAAACCAAGTAAGATTTCCATCTTTGAAGTAAAAACGTTCTTCCTTAACCAGATAAGGAACTCCCAATGTCCCTACAGAAGTTAGTAAAATGTCACCTTGTTTTGGAGAACCGTGTTTCTCTTTTATCTCATTAAACTTGTTTTCTGAAATGAATAATTCGGTTGATATCAAATTACCTTTAAACTTTTCAATAATCTCTTTAGATCTAAAAAAAGGAACACCATGGTTCTCATAATCCGACATGAAAATTCGTTTACTTGAAGTGATTTCACACAATTCATCAAGTTCCCCATATTTCCACCCTTTTGGAATTTGTTTACCAAATTCCTCGCACCATTCCATTTCACCGCTACTCGACTTGTAAGGTTCACAGTTTTCATTAGGAAACTCGAAATCAACAAACCATTGCTTGAAGATTGCTTGAGCCATCAGCTCCAAAACTTTGTTCATACGATTGTTGAGAATAATTTTATCGTCGAGAGAAGAAAGGAGTGTTGCTATAACTTTTTGTTCATCTAAACTGGGAAGCATTAAATCTATATTTTTTATCTGATTAGGACTAATATTAGCTTGGTTAGCACTCCCTCCAGCACTTGCAGCCAGATTATACCTTACTTCATCTTGAATTAAATAATAGTACAGAAAATCATGATCGCAGCTATCAGTGTCTGTTATGAATAGTTTTCCAACCCTTTGATTTAACAGTAACCTAACATTGGATAATTTAACTCTTCCAATTTTACCAACAGCTGAAGCAATTTGATTTACATTTGACCCTGTCATGGAAATCAAGATATCGTTATAATTTAAAGCATATTTATTTCTTTCAATAAATAGCTCTTCTGTAACATACTGAACATCTGTTAAATCAATTATTGGTGGCACAATATTTTTGATTTTAACAACAGGAATACCTTCATCTACAAAATCGTTGGATTTAAACGCAAAGCCACTAAGTACATCTGCAACCTCACCAAGTTTTACTTCTTTCCATCCCTCAAAACTCATACCCAATAGCCCCCAGACTCTTCTTAATCTTCTCGTCCAACAGAGAAGACTCCGACATTAAATCTGCAAGCTCGGAAACCAGCTTTTCCATTTTTTCCTCAAAAGGTTCGGTATCCTCAATCTCTTTAACGCCGACATAACGCCCTGGTGTAAGCACATTATCATGCTTCTGGATTTCTTCAAGACTAGCAGACTTGCAGAAACCGGCTTCATCCTCATAGCCGTCATTCTTTAGCCACTTGTGGTAGGTTTCCGAAATCAGTGAAATATCCGGTTCTTCCAACTCACGTAACTTGCGGCTTATCATCGCTCCCTTATCACGAGCATCAATAAAGAGAACTTCACCTTTACGCTTCTTACCCCGACGCAGGAACCATAAGCATACAGGAATACCTGTTGTGAAGAACAGCTTATCGGGCAATGCAACGATGCAATCGACCAAATCTTCTTCAATAAACTGGGCACGGATGTTACCTTCACCAGCTGTTTGAGAAGACAAAGAGCCGTTCGAGAGAACAATTCCGGCAATACCTTTAGACGGTTTTAGCTTAGTAAGCATATGAGATAACCATGCGTAGTTGGCATTACCTCTAGCCGGTACTCCCCATTTCCAGCGCGAATCCGTCAACAGACTGTCCTGTCCCCAATCACTGATATTGAAAGGAGGATTAGCAAGAATATAATCAAATTTCTCATCTTTAAATTGGTCAGCATGGAAAGTATCATCGTGAATGCTGCCAAGGTTCGCTTCAATACTGCGAATAGCAAGGTTCATAGTTGCAAGTCTGCGGGTCTCAGCATTCAATTCTTGACCGTATACAGACAGGTTAAAGGCATTACCGCCATGAGCCTTAACGAATTTTTGAGCTTGAACGAACATTCCGCCGGAGCCGCAGCATGGGTCATAGATTGTACCCTCGAATGGCTCAATCATCTCCACAAGCAATTTAACAATACTGCTCGGTGTATAGTATTCACCGCCGCCTTGACCGAGCATAAACGCAAATTTCCCAAGGAAATATTCGTATACGCGACCGAGAGCGTCTTCTTCAATAAGAAGTGTATCCGAGTTTTCAAATACCATGACGACTTCGCCAACTCTTCGTTGATCGATATCTGCACCGGAATAAATTTTTGGCAATACACCTGTCAGAATTTTATTCTCTTTCTCAATCGCGATAAAAGCTTCATCTATGACTTGACCGATATTCGGCTTGGTTGCCTGCTCAATAATGAATTTCCAACGTGCTTTCTCCGGGACATAAAACACATTGAAGCGTTCATATTCATCACGATCATCTTCAAATCCGTCACCTTCGGCAACTAGCTCGTTAAAGCGTTGGTCGAAGCGATCGGAGATATATTTAAGAAAAATGATGCCGAGTACGACATCTTTATATTTAGAGGCAGCAATACTGCCTCTGAGCTTATCAGCTGCTGCCCATAATTTGTCTTCCATACTGGTAACTAAATTTTCTTTTGCCATTCGTGTTTTGCCTCCGTTGTTTACTTCTCTGATTATAATAAAGTGCTTCGACAAACATTTGTCAGGAAATATTCGTTCTGATTTCATTTTTTCTTGTCGAAAGCTGTCTTCATAAAATAGCTTCTTCATACATTCGACCCATAAATTCTAGTTTCCTGCATTCATAGTGAAAAAGCCCTACAAAGAGAGGGCTTTAAGTCACATAAGCTCTATATGATAAGAGATGTAGTTGACATTGTAACCTGCTTATTGAGATTGGAAGTTTTTATCGGATCCTTTTAGGTCATTTAAGTAGTATTTGTAGAGCTTTTTCATACGTACTAATGCATTTTTTTCTACATATTTCGGAATATCAAAAGCTGCTGTACCCCATTTGAAATCCACATCCCCAGCAAGAAAAATTGGAATGTTCCTTTCTTCAATCTCACTCCAGACACCATAATAAGCCTCTTCATCGATAAATTGGGAGAATAGGTATACTGGCGATCTACATTTTAATATAGACTCATCCTGTCCCTATTGGGCTAGTTTTTTGTGTAGGGAACAACCCCAAAAAATATTGGCGGGGCATTACGAGCATTAATTTCGGCTAAGTAGTAATAGCTTTTTCGCTAGCGACTGGGTACAGCTGCCCTTATTGAAAAAAATGGTCAAAAGAAAAGAAGCGGGACTTATCCCGCTCCGTTGCTTATACGCCAATGCACCTCAACTATTAGTCTTTCCGAACTAACAGTGAGCAACACTCCACATGCACTGTATGCGGAAACATATCCACTGGCGTCACCTCCGCGACGCCGTACCCGCCATCGACGAGCACGCGCAAGTCGCGCGCGAGTGTCGAAGCGCTGCACGACACGTAGACGACGCGCCGCGGCTGCAGCTCGAGGATCGTCGCGAGCAGCGCCGGATCGCAGCCCTTGCGGGGAGGGTCCACCACGATCACGTCGGGCCGAACGCCCTGACGTGTCCACTCGGGGAGGACCACTTCCGCTGGGCCTGCCTCGAAGTGCACGTTCGTCATGCCGTTTAACTCGGCATTCTTCCGTGCATCCGTGATCGCCTCCTCGACGATCTCAACCCCGTACACCTGTCCCGCCTTCTGGGCGAGGAACAGGGAGATCGTACCGATGCCGCAGTAGGCATCGACCACCGTCTCGCCGCCTGTCAGCGCGGCGTACTCAAGTGCCTTCCCGTACAAGACTTCCGTCTGCACGGGGTTCACTTGATAAAACGATCGCGCGGAAATTGCAAATTTTACATCGCCGATATAGTCATAGATGACCTCGCTGCCCCATAGGACGCGAGTTTCATCCCCAAAAATAACATTGGTCTGTTTCACATTAATGTTATGGCAAATGCTCTTCACGCCGGGCAGTGCAGCTCGAATGCCCGCGACCCACTCGGCGACGCGAGGAATCTCCACACCATTGGTCACCAAAACCACCATGATCTCTCCCGTGCGGAAGCCGACTTTGACGACGACGTGGCGAAGCAGTCCGTCATTGCGCTCTTCATTATAAGCGCGAATTCCGAGACGCGCGCCGATCTCTTTTACACGAGCAACGACTTCGTCGTTCGACTCATGTTGGATCAAACACTCATCCATATTGATGATGCGATGGCTTCCCTGCGCATAGAATCCGCCGATGAGGCCGCCCTGCTCTTCCCCAAAAGGAACCTGAGCCTTGTTCCGATACCGCCACGGATCGGTCATCCCCAGCGTAGGATGAACAATGATCCCTTCATCTGAAGCACCTGCATCAAGATGACCTATTCGCGGCTCCCCCACAACCTGCAGCTTCCCAATCCGCTGCAAATTATCCACAACCTGCTGGCGCTTCACACGAAGCTGCGCCTCATAACTGAGGTGCTGCAGCTGACAGCCGCCGCATTCCTCATATATCCCACAATCCGGAACAACCCGATCCGGACTCACTTCCAGCACTTCCATAAGCGCAGCATAACCATACTGCTTCTTCAAATGCTCGACCCGCACAAGTGCACGCTCACCTGGCAGCGCACCAGCGACAAAAAGGGTAAAGCCGTTCACACGGCCTACCCCTTCGCCATCATGGCTGATCCCAATGATCTCAGCCTCATATTGCTGCCCAATCTGCACCGGCAGATCGGCCATCCAAGCCGGAGCCGCTTTCGCGACGGAATTCCCTATCTTTCCAGAACTCCCTGTATTCCCAGTCCTTCCGGAATTCCCTGTCTTCCCAAAATTTCCAGTTCCTCTATGTTTACCTGACACTGAGCCAGAACTACCTTTTGCTTTCATATGACCCTCACTTTAATCTATTAAATATTCAAAAAGGGGCAGGAGGGGGGTTGGATCGCGGATTAGAGTTAGGCTTAATCTTGCACTTAGCTTTTCCCTTTAACCTTATCCCTACTCTAGCTTCTCCTGCTCCTCATCCCCATGACTTTGCCCATTCCCTCTCAAATGAAACGGCGTAGTCAACGTCTCTAGGAACGTCTTCTTATAAATCGACTGCCCCGACTCATCCACAATAATCTGTAAATGACTCTTCAAGTTCGTCATCACACAAGGCAGCGTGCCCCCGAATTCCCCATCCAGATTCAACTGGACGTAGTCCGGCGAATTAATCTCAATATGATTCGTTTGGAAATAAATCAGATTCGGATCGCTCAAATGCTCGCCGCGCAGTGCGAGCGTAACCACTCTTATGAACTCTGCAAGATTACACTTGCGCAGAATCAGCACATCGAACAGCCCATCATTCATACTCGCTTCCGGAGCCAGCTTCTCGAAGCCGCCGACAGAGTTGGAGTTGCCGACGAGGAACATCATGACTTCCTCATGAAATTCCTTGTCGCCTGCCTTGACGTACAGCTCAATCGGCTTTAGCCTAGGCAACTTCTCGAGTCCCTTCATATAATAGGCCAACTGACCGATCATGGTCTTGAGCTTGCTTGGGACTTCGTACGTCAGCTCGGTCATCGAGCCGCCGCCGGCGATATTGATGAAGTAGCGGTTGTTGATTTTGCCTACATCAATGTCAGTTGTGTACTGCTGAACGATCAGGTCGCAGGCGTACTCCAAATTCTTAGGAATGCCTAGCGCCCTGGCAAAATCGTTGGTCGTTCCCAGCGGCAAAATGCCAAGCGGGGGCCTGCCCTCCCTCTCGGCCATGCCGTTGACGACTTCGCACAAGGTGCCGTCTCCGCCTGCGGCAATAATTAGATCAAAGCCTCGACTAACGGCATGTGCCGCCGCGAGTGTTGCGTCGCCTTCACCGATGGTAGCGTGAGTGGATGTTTCGAAACCACCGCGCTCCAGGCGCTGAAGTATTTCTGGCAAACGCTTTTTCATTTCTTCCCGGCCAGAAGTCGGATTATAGATCAGTCTTGCTCTTTTGACCATTACGTCTCATCACCTGTTTCGCCTTCTGCGATTTCTGAAGCAATCTGCTTCTCGATCCATTTGGAAATTAGCGGACTAGGCAGCAGCGCCCGTCCATTGTACCGATATTCGAACCCTTCCATGCGGGACGGGATGACTTGCGTCGTGAAATAGCCTTCACTTAGAAAAAGCGGCGCAACGACGACGGTATGATCAGGCTTCTTCTGAGCCCACCCTGTCATCTTCTGTTTCACTTGATCCGGCAAAAGCATAGCGACATCCGCCTCGTCATAGCCGCCTAACACTTTCAACCGCTCAGCGAGCAGCTCTAAGCCTTGGCGCCACTTGAGATGGAAGCCCTTCTCTTTACTTCCGTGACCGATAAGCAGGACGATTTCCTGGCTTGGCGATTCGGAAAGTTCTTTGATTTTCGCATAAATAATCTCAGCAATCACTGGGTCGTCATCAATTGGTGATGTGAAATGAATGCGCGCCTTGATATCAAAAGGTTCCATATCTGTCTCGAGCAGTGGCTGTTCAATCACACCTAGGGCGTAGCTGATTTCATCAATATGTGTACTCCCAGAGGACACGAACAGTGGAACGACGATAATATCCGTCACGCCTTGCGCCTCTAAACTGTAAATACCATCTTGAATTAATCGGCCTTCCACCAACTCTAAATATGAAGCGTAGATCGGAACATTCATTGGCATCCTGACGGCAGACACGGCATCATCGACTAGCTGAACCCAGCCCTCATCCCGAGATCCATGGCTTATGACTAGCACACCATACTCACTCATTTTGTTTTCCCCACCCGTTCTAACCATGCCTATAAATCCTATGCTAACGAATGTGTTCACACATGTCAATTGACCTGCAAATAAACAGGAAAAATCCCGCATTACGCAAGGTAACGCAGGATCTTAAATTCTTTTTCGAAAAGCGACTTCATTAACGACCTAAACGATCCAGCGTCAGCACGTAGCCGTCGTTTCCGTAGTTCAGGCATCTTTTGACACGAGAAATGGTTGCTGTTGATGCGCCCGTCTCGGCTTCGATCTGGTTATAGGTACAGCCCTTGCGCAGCATGCGAGCAACTTCAAGGCGTTGGGAAAGCGATTGAATCTCGTTCACGGTGCATAAGTCGTCAAAAAAGACATAGCACTCTTCAATATCTTTGAGCGTCAGCACGGCTTCAAAAAGCTGGTCTATTGCTTTATCATTTAATTTTTTTAATTGCATAGATTGTCAACTCCCGGTAGAAAAGCATGTTAGCTTATAAGATCTGTTTAAGCTCCTGTGTATCATTCGACACGTCACGTATAAATCCTTCCTTTAGGATTGCGAAACGTTAAAATTTCTATGCGTTAATGAGGTGAATTGTGACATTTAACTAGACCCGTGACATTCGTCCATACCAACGGTAGGCAAGTGACATATCCTGTAGGAGACAAATCTGATAATAAAGGATCGTGAATCCTAGTGAGCAACCAAAGACAAATCATTGGAAATGGCGGTAATCGTCCTGAGGTGTACACAAGAAGCTTAACTTTACCTCCGCAAATTGGTGAGGGCGGCTTCGGGCAATATCCGGGCTTAGGCGGTGGCGGTGGCGGTAATCTGTTTTCACAAGGCGGAGGAGGATTTCCTACTCCTTTCGAAGGAGGCGGCAATCTCTTCGGTAGCCCTAGCGGCGGTAATGCTGGTGGCGGATTTTTTGGTGGCGGTGGTGGAAATCCTAGCGGTGCAGGTGGTGGCGGCGGTGGCGGTTTCCTTAGCAACCTCTTAGGAGGTGGCGGTGGTGGAGCTGCAGGTGGTGCCTCGTCTAACCCACTGAGCGGCTTGAATTTGAAGCAAATCTCCGGCTTCGTTGAACGTATGGGTGGTATTGACGGCATCCTCGGCACAATGGGCAAGGTCCAGAAGTTCATGAGCACCTTTCAACAAATGGCACCTATGGTGAAAACCATTTTAAGTTCGATTGGCAAAGGAAAAGTGAATTCATCGGCTGACTTGGAAAAAATAATTAGACCCAAACGCAAACGCCGGAAGAAATCAAGCTCAGGCCCTAGAGGAAAAGGAGCTTCCAAAACCTCCTTAACCAAACGCAAGCGCCGATAAGATGATCGAAAAATGAGCAGACTGCGAACTGCTCATTTTTCTTTATATAACAGGTCCAATTCTTTCTTAACTGCTAGACTCTCTACCTTTACGTTTACTTCCACAACTCGTAGCCCCGTCATGTTTTCCACAGCTTCCCTAACGTTTTCTTGAAGATCCCGGCATACATCCTGAATCATAGTGCCATAATTGACGATGACACGTAGATGGATGGCGGCTTCTGACTCCATAACCTCGACAAACACGCCTTTTTTCGCATTTTTTCCGCTCATGCGCTTAGCAAGGCCTTCGGAGATGCCGCCTGACATAGAAGCAATCCCAGGTGTATCTAGGGCGGCGAGCCCAACTATTATAGAAATAACATCGTCAGATATACGTATAATTCCGGATTGCGCTTTCTCGAACATATGAATCACTCCCACTTACTTGATGTATATTCTTCGATCCCCTTTTCCAACTGCTGACGATAAGTTTCAAGAGCTTTGTGAAATCGGTAAAACTCGCTCGATAATGCTCCTAAATTACTTTTAATAATAGCCCTTTTATCTGGATTTTCCCCGTCAAACAGAAGATCCAAGTTACTATCGATTCTTTCTCTTAAAACAAACATATAACCTTGTTCAGGATAATTTTCAGATAATATTCTTAAATCCTCTGCAAGTTCGTGGCTAAGAAAGCGAAGGTCTCGTTTTACTAAAGTTTTTTGAAATTCAAAATAATCTGGCGTATAGTCTTCCCGATAATCCCGCCCAGGCACTTGTTTCCAAAATGAATACCATTCTTCAAGAAGATCTACTTCATAAAGAAAGTACCTGAGAAATCCACATAACCATGCCGTACAACTCGTGTTGCGAACTCTACAACCACTTTTAAAGGATAAGTTTCTGCAGCCTTTACAGCATGATCCTCCATTAGCTATACAAATGTTACATAGTTGGTCTGATCCAACATCTCTTAAGTAATCAAGACCTAGCTCAATAACCATCTGTCTAGAAGTAGTCATTAAATCAGAATCCCTCCTCTTTACACTTGAGTCGTTTTCTCTCCCCATTTGTGTAATTCAATGTTTTTTATGGCTTGCTGAAACTCATGAAAGTCTTTGATTAAATAATTGAGCCTCTTTATTAATTGAGTGGAGATATCTGAATTCCCAGCAAATTCAATCTCATCAATAAGCTCATCCAAATCACTAGCCAATACAATGAAATCGATATTATCCTTATCTCTACTCAACTTAAGTTTAAGATCATTCGCTAGCGCTTCGCCCAGTTCTCTCATCATAGGAACTTCAAGATGTGTCGTCATTTTCACCAACGGAGGGGTAAAATCCTTTCTAAAATCAATACCAGGAACTTCATCCCAAAATGTATGCCAATTTTTAATCAATCCTGCTTTGTAAAATAATAATTTTAAGTATCCGCATAACCAAGCCGTGCAGCTTGTATTTCTATTCTGACAGCCCACACGGTCTACTAAGTGATTACAACTGCGACAACAAGAACCGCCATTTTGAATGCACACTTTACAAATATGGTCTGCTCCTAATCCATTTAAATGTCGCATTCCATAGTCGATAAGATACCTTCTTGTAGCTATATACAATTCGTCACCAACGAGCATTCAGACCCAACCCTTATTCTCATAGTTTCAAATAACAATATATTTGATTTTTTAAATATTTATAACTTATACTATAACTGAAAAGTATTTAAAAACGCAAAGGATTTTGAAACTTGCTTCCATGCTTTCCAGCTTGTGATATGATATTCTATATATTCAAATGTTCGAATATTAATATTTAGGGGAGAACGCTATGTATCAAGAAATACAGCATTTTAAAGCCGATTTTTTCAAGGCGTTAGCACACCCATTGCGCATAAGAATCCTTGAAGTTTTAGTCGAAGGCGACAAAAACGTTAATGAGATACAAACGATATTGGGCAGTGAAGGTTCTGCCGTTTCACAACAGTTAGCTGTATTAAGAAATAAAAACGTAGTCCGTGGGATTAAAGACGGAACCTCTGTTGTATACTCTCTAACAGACCCATTAATTAAAGACCTGCTAACGGTTACCAAGCAGATTTTTGACAATCATCTTGTGAATGCTATTTCAATGTTAGAAAATATAAAAAATCAGTAGATCACAAAAAGGAGTGAATCGGTTGTAATTCTCGATTTGCTTCTTTTTTGTTTATTTCGCTTGTTTAACTAGAAATTTCAAATTGACACTAGATTATTTTAGATATATGATTTTATATATATTCAAATAATCAGATATTTAGGTCGGTGAATCAGATATGAAACTCTCTTTCGGTGGCAGATTCCAAGGCTATAATGGAAAAAAATTTCAAAAAGACTTGATTTCAGGTCTGATCGTAGGTATTGTCGCCATTCCATTAGGAATGGCGTTTGCAATTGCTTCAGGCGTAAAGCCTGAATACGGGTTATATACTACGTTTGTAGCAGGAATACTAATCTCATTATTTGGTGGTTCAAAGTTTCAAATTGGCGGTCCGACCGGAGCATTTATACCCATTCTATTTGCCATTGTGATGCAGTATGGGTACGAAAACTTGCTTATCGCAGGTTTTATGGCAGGAGTCATTCTGTTATTCATGGGGATTTTTAAATTAGGTGGTGTAATTAAATTTATTCCACGTCCTGTCACAATAGGTTTTACCACAGGAATTGCCGTTACCATCTTCACAGGACAAATTGCCAATTTCCTTGGATTGCATAATCTTGAGAAACACCAAGAGTTTCTTGCCAATATGAAGGAATTAGGCATTCACATTTCAACAATCAATATGTATAGTATCTTAACTGCTGTGATTTGTCTGGTTCTTATCATTCTGACACCAAAGCTGTTACCTAAAATTCCTGGCTCATTATTGGGATTATTGATTTCTACGGTTGCAGCATCCATATTCTATCCTGACAAAGTTGCAACCATCGGTTCGATCTACGGTGCAATTCCAAATAGCCTGCCCAGCATACACTTACCTGCACTCTCCATTGAACACATTCAATCTTTAATAAAACCCGCTTTTGTAATAGCCATGTTAGGTGGCATTGAATCCTTACTTTCAGCCGTAGTTGCTGACGGAATGTCAGGAAGCAGACATAACAGCAATCGTGAATTGATTGGTCAAGGTATCGCTAATATGATAACGCCATTGTTCGGGGGTATTCCAGCAACAGGGGCTATTGCACGAACCGCAACAAATATTAAAAACGGAGCGGAGTCTCCCCTCTCTGGGGTCATTCACGGTATTGTCGTCCTGTTGGTTTTGTTCTTATTTGCTCCTTATGCTTCGAACATTCCGCTTGCGAGTATGGCACCTATTTTAATGGTTGTTGCTTGGAATATGAGCGAACGCAAGGAGTTCGCGCACGTTTTAAAAACCAAAACTGCGGAGTCATTCGTTTTGCTTATTACCTTTTTTCTTACTGTGTTTACAGATCTGACAACCGCTGTTGAAGTCGGATTAGTCTTGTCAGGTATTATTTTTGTGAAACATATGAGCGGCCTGCTAATTACTGCAAAAGTCTTGCCCGACCCTTCGGATAAGAATGAAAAAGTAGCCGCACATATGGTTAATGAGCAGCATAATTGCCCTCAAATCAGTATCTACACCGTCGAAGGAGCCTTGTTCTTTGGGGTTGCGAATATGTTTGAGAAGTCCATTATGGACGAAATCCATTACAAACCCAAAGTGTTACTATTGAAAATGGGCAATGTTCCCTATCTGGACACCACAGGGGAGTCCAATTTATCAAGTATCGTCAAGCACTTTAACAAGCACGGTGGCACCGTAATCTTTTCCGAACTACAAAACCAACCACGCGAAATGCTTCAAAAAACAGGATTAGACGAATTCATTACGCAGGAACACTTTTTCGAACAAACAGGTGACGCGGTTAGCTTTGCGTTAACAAAACTTAACCCCTCTCAATGTCTTGGGTGTAAGCATTATGCGTTCCGTGAATGCCATCAACTATCAAGTTCAAAATAATTCCAAAAAAGCGCACGAGAAAGCCGCCTCGTCTTGGCTCTAAACCCAAGCAAGGCGGCTTCTCTGCGCCTATCTATGGCTATTCCATTTTCACCGCTGTGCCCTCCGGTACGATCTGAACCCAGGTGTTGCCCGGCAGCAGCGGCACTTCCTTGCCACCCTCCGCATAGGCGCGAAGCATGCCATTTTTGCGTTCCCACGTGATCTGCTGAGATTTACCTTCTTGCAGAATGAGACCTTTACCAGGTCCAAAAACATCCACCGTCCGGCGCCCCTCTTTGTCCACAATCTTATGCTTGCTCTCGAGTACGAGCAGATTTTTCGTTTGCAGCTGTTTGCCGGTCTCCTTGTCGAGATGCGGCTTGCCCTCCATGCTGCGCTTGTACACACCTTCAGCCGCATTATATTCATAGGAAGCGAAATATCCTTGAATATAAGGAATTTGAATATAATTCACGGCTGCGCCGGTAAGTTGACTTTGACCCTCCTTGGCAAAAGTGAGCAGCGGCCCGTTCCATTCGGAGCGGAATTTGCGCGCCTCGGCGCCCTGCTTCATTTTATCCACAGAGGTATAGAGATTGTGCGGTGCCTTACGATCGGTCGCGCGCCAATAGTAGGCGCCATCGCCGTACACCTCATCGAGATGGGCCAGCTTGCGGCCTGCCATCATATCCATCGCTTCCTGACTCCAGCCGGCATGAACGATAACCGCATCGAGCGCGTCGCCGATCTCCACGAAATAAGGGCGTATGCTGCGCACGGGACCAATGGTCTTCGCTGCTTGGCTCTGGAAAACGGAGACGAATCTCGTAATCTCGCCCTCTGCGAGAATCTCATAGACGATGTCTGCTTGATCTAGGCCGGTTTGAGGCCTGGCTTGCGGGGCATTTTCGACCATGACCATGAAGGGCCGGCTCTTCACTTCTTTATCGGTAGGCAAACCCGTTAGCGGGAATTTGTACGGCAGTTCTGTCTCCACAGCTGTGGCAGCAGGTTTGGTAGCTGGCGGCGATGCGGCGGCAGACGTGGCTTCAGCCGCATTCGGACTGGTCGTTGGTAAGGAGGCAGGCGTATCGCTGCAACCGACTATGGCTATGACAGAGCATCCAAGGACGAGCCAGGCGCTAAGGTTTTTGGGGCGGAATGAAGGCAATGATTTCAACAGGGCTGCACCTCTTCTCTTAATCGTTCTAGTAAATATATATGCTAGTGATGCGATAGGTAGAAGACTTTTTGTGCTAGCGGGTCAAAAGGTAGTTGGAGCCGCGACTGTGATTAGGTATAGTAGGGAGAGATATGCGTGATGGACTAGGTTGCTAGGATGCTTCTTTGGGCGCGATGGACGTGTTTAAACAAGTTAATGCATTTTGTGCATCAAATTGAGCTCAAAAAGGCGTTTTAAGCAGATTTGCTGCAAAAACTACAGCTAATTTCTTCAAAACAAGTTGAATTGGCTAAAATGGGCCATTTTTGCTGCACTATTTGCAGCTTCTACCTTTATAGACGGTCTGACCACCGGAATTAGATGCACTTTTTGCATCAACCACTCAACTATTCTCTACTCGCCAAAAAGGAGGCAATTCCATGACCAAGCTCACCGATGACCAAGCCATCGTATTGTTCGACGGGGTCTGCAATCTGTGCAGCGGTGCTGTTCAGTTCATCCTGCGGAATGACCCGAAGGGGATTTTCCGCTTCGCTTCCTTACAGTCGGATAGCGGCCAAAAGCTGCTCGAGCAGCACAGCCTGCCTACGGATATCATCAGCACGATCGTCCTGATCGAAGGCGGCCGCTCCTATACCCGTTCGACCGCTGCGCTGCGCATTGCCCGAAGGCTGCGTGGAGCTTGGCCCCTAGCGTATGCAGCCATCATCATTCCCGCTCCACTGAGGAATCTAGGCTATTCGTTCGTCGCACGCAACCGCTATCGCTGGTTCGGCAAAGCGGAGCATTGCATGCTGCCGAAGCCTGAATATAAGGCGCGATTCCTAGATTAGCGATCGGCATGGTTTTTCGATATCCGCCTACGACTTCCTCATCCCACCAAACATCCAACAGCACAAGCTCAGCGTGCCCATCTGAAAGCTATGATGCAGCAGCTTAGCCCTGCGTGTAGTGTCTGCCGCACCTAGTGCAAGCAGCAAAGGCACAAAATGCTCCGGCGTCGGAACCGCCTCACGCGCGTTAGGTGCTCTTTCATCATATCGTACGAGCGCATCCAAATTCCACGTCTCCAGTTGCTCCGCCAACCACTCATCGAATTCCACCGCCCACACCTGCGGCACAGGATTATTCTGATCTAGCCTGCGCAAATTGTGAACCGTCCCTCCGCTGCCGAGGATGAGAACATCCTCATCCCGCAAGGGGCCTAATGCCGCGCCGATGCGGTAATGCTCTTCCGCCGTCAAACGCGGATTCACAGAGAGCGCCACCACCGGAATCTGCGCATCTGGATACATAATATACAGCGGTGCCCATGCCCCGTGATCCAAGCCTCGCTCATCATCGAGCTCACAACGAATGCCCTCTTCCTGAAACAGCCGCTGTATATGCAAGCTTAGCGTCAAATCCCCTTTAGCTGGGTACTTAATGTCATAAAGCTTTTCTGAAAAACCCGAGAAATCATAAATCGTTTCCAGATGAATCGCCGAGCTAATCTTCTGCACAGGACCTTCCCAATGTGCACTGAACAGCACGATAGCTTTGGGCGCGGGAATGCTCTTGGCCAGCTTCTGCAAAAACTCGGTGTAAGCATGCTGCTCGATCGCCAAACTCGGTGCTCCATGGGCAATGAAAAAAGATGGCAGCATGGCAGATCCCCCTTCTTCCTAAATGGTAACTTTTTACCAATATACTATACATTATACGCCTTTGAGCACAAATAAAACCTGGCCGATGGCCAGGTTCTTGTCTAAAGCCTATGTTTGAGCATGGGGAACGAACTTCTCTTTGCTATCACTCGCTCGTTTAGATACCAATCCGCCAGCTGCTCGTCTGTAAAGATGAAATACATCGTTAGAGACACGATTCCACATCCCCTTGCATCTGTAACGATGAAAAATATCATTACAGCTTCGCTCAGTGTATAAAAACTGCTTTTTACTCGTCGGTAAGAATGTAAAACATCGTTACAGACATAATTCCACATCCCTTCGCGCCTGTAACGATGAAAAACATCATTACAGCTCGTGCACTTGCTATAGGTTATTGCTCGCTTTGCAAGGTATAGGGGCTCATCGGCTTTTCAAAAACTGCTCAATCCCATCTGCAATACCTAGGGCCAGCTTCTTCTGATATTCAGCTTCGGACATCAGCTCATCTTCTTCCGGATTGGTCATGAAGCCAAGCTCGACCAGCACGACTGGCACTTTGGACCAGTTGAAGCCTGATAAGTCGCTGCGTGCTGATAGTCCTCTTCCAGCCGTGTCCGTTGCAGATTTCAAATGCTTTAGAATAAAGCTAGCTGCTTCATGGCTTTCTGCTGCGATAGGCTTCACCGCTGCTGAGGTAGCCGACGGATACAACACTGAAAACCCTTTGGTCTTCGGTGAACTATCGCCATCCGCATGAATACGCACAGCCAGCGCTGCTCCTGCTTCATTCGCCATATCCGCGCGCTGCTTGTTGCTAATATCGACCTCATGCGACTCGCGGGTCATCGCAACTTCTATGCCACGGCGGACCAGCTCGTCCTTGATCAGGAGTGCAACTTCCAGATTGAGCACGTATTCCGGTTTTTTCGTTCGTACACCGACCGTGCCAGAGCTGACCTTTGGCTTAGTTTCCCGCGTGTCCGGACCTACCGACTCAGGAGCATTATTCCCATGACGCTGATGTCCGGGATCCAGCATGACGAGCCTTCCTTGTTTAGGCATGGCAGCGGTTTTGGAAGCCGCGGTCTCTGCTGTAGACTTTGTTGTAGCCTCTGCTGTAGGCTTTGTTTTAGGCGCTGGTGCAGCCTCTGTTCTAGCCTCTGCTGCAGGCAACTGCAATGATGCCTCTGCGGAAGGACTTTCCGCTACCGGCTGCATGGTCGCGCTACTCGTAACCGCAGGCGTTTCCTTGCTTACAATGGGCGATTCCTGCGGTATAGCCGATCCTTCCATTACTTGAGCCGAACAACCAGCCACGACCAGAACTAGGACCATCCATACAACAACACTCATGAAAGCCATCCACGGCTTCCGGTTTTTTGTTACCTTCACGGTTCTCCGCCTTTCATGTTGTTGCTAGCCCGATGCATGAAACAAACATCTCCTGCCAAAACTATCCTTAATGCAAAAAAATTAGAGGAGGTACTCACATGAATACCCTCTGGAGCTTCATTTCTCACCACTGGTTATCGATTGCTTTAATCGTTGGTGTACTAGTTGCCTTTTGGTACGTTTACAAAAACAAAGACAAGTATATCAGGGGCACCGATGACAAATAACTTCGGACTGTCAAAACTTATTATACCTTAAATACTTTGACGACCTCTTGGAGCTCGTCAGCCATTTTGGACAATGATTGAGATGCTGCGCTAACTTCTTCCATGGAAGCAAGCTGCTGCTCTGCTGCTGCGGCTATGCTGTGTGTGCTCTCTAGCGATTGACTGGAAATGGCACAAATCTGCTCGACAACCTCAACCATATGTTTCGAGTCGGATTGAATGAAGACAGCCGATTGAGACACTTCTTTCACATGTCCAAAAACATCCTCTACCGCTTGGAGAATAGCCAGAAAGGCCGCCTTCGCACTTTCGCTCATTAAGGTTCCATCATTGACTGCTTGAGTACCCTTATTCATGGAATCTACCGCACTGTTAATTTCAGATTGGATGTCACCGATTAAGCTGCGAATACGGTCCGCTGCTGTCGCGGATTGTTCGGCCAGCTTGCGAACTTCGGTCGCAACTACGGCGAAGCCCTTACCGTGCTCGCCAGCTCGTGCTGCTTCAATCGAGGCATTGAGTGCTAACAAGTTCGTCTGACTGGATAACGATGTAATCAACGTGATCATTTCCCCGATTTGCAGCGATTTCCCGCTGAGCTCATCTACAATCATTGAGGATTGCTCCATGTTGCGATGAATGAGCTTCATTTGTTCGGTTACCTCGCCTACTGCTCTATTCCCTTTTTCAGCTGTCTCAGCCGTTTTTTCTGTCGAATCATTTACCTTCTTAACGCCGTCCACAATCGATACAAGCCGCTTGGCGATATCGGTAACTGTCTTTTTCGACGTATCATTCATGTGACTTTGCTCATCGGCACTTGAAGCGACTTGCTGGATGGAATCTGCAATCTGCTCCGTCGCTCTCGAAGTTTCCTCTGCGCTAGCCGATAATTGCTCGGACATAGAAGCAACGGTGTGCGTGTGCATCGAAATCGATCCAAGCATCGTACGAAGCCTCTGAATCATTTCATTGAAGGAATGCCCCATTTGTCCCAGTTCGTCACTTGTTTTGACTTCCATATGCTGCGTTAAATCACCTTCCGCAATGCGACCTGCCATTGCTTTGGCTTTTCGTATTAGGTTAATAAGGTATCGACTGAATAAAATAATCACAAGCACCATAATGACTAGCGCGATCAAGCCGCCTATGCCCAAAGATATGACAAGCTTTTTAACTGGCTCTAGCAGCTCTTTCTCTGGCATAACGAGCGCAATCGTCCAGCCTGTTTCCGGTATCTTTTGATAATAAATACGATTAATTCCCTTGTCATCTGTAATGGTGGACTGGCCATTCGGCTGTGAAAGCAGCGTTGGCGCCAGCGCACTTATCGACGGGTTCGGGTCCTTATTCATACTGACCTTCATCACCTTGGACTTATCCGGCAAAGCTAGATAGTTCCCTTTGGCATCGACCATGAACGCCCAGCCTGTGCGGCCTACCTTCGTTTCTTCAACAAGCTTTTGCAAGCGAGCTAGGTTAAAATCACCGGTGACAACAGCGAGAAATTGCTTCTTTTGATCATAGACGGGTACGCTCGCCGTCACCATGGTGACTTTCGTCGGTTCGTCATAGTAAGGATCCGAGTACGCAACCGATTGCTTGGTGTCCTGAGCCACTTTGTACCAATCCCAGTGCGGATAATCATAATCGGCTGCGTTATAGTCTTGCGTTAAGTTAATTTTATCCCCTTCTCGGAACGCGTAAGACGAAAAATATTTCGTTTTGGCATTGTACTTGAACGGTTCAAAGAAAATTCCTAAACCAAATGTATCTTCACTCGTGTTCAAATCACTACTTAGTATTTTATTATAGTTGTCCAAAGTCAACTGGTTAGGTGCAAACTCAACTGTCCTTGCAAGCACTTCTCCCACTTTACGATGCACAATAAGCTTTCCATTAATGCTGCTGGTCACACTTTCTAGCTGCTGCTGCATTTTGAGCCCAATCTCGTTATTAATCAACCCCTTGCTCTTCACGTATGCGAACGCAACGATGCCAAACAGAGTAACAACAATTAGAGGAACAAGCAGCAGCATAAATTTACTTTGAATACTTTTTAGCTTCATTATCGTCATCGCCCCCACTTATCTCTATGATTACAGATTATCACTAGAAATTCCGCATTTTTTCGCCAAATACCTCTTATTTTCGACATTATTTGAGTAAATTTATTGTTAAGGTCATTCACTAGTAATCGACCTCATTAGAAGTGGTTTATCGCAAGATAAACCTAGTCTGTGACTAGGTCCTTTAAGTTTTTTGATCACCGGCTTTGAAGCACACAGACCGCTCTCTCCAATAGGAGATGAGCGTTTTTTTCTTTACAATAGAGGCATTACGAATCAAAATAAGCTTACTCAGATGAAGCTATTACGACCTGCTTCCGGTACAACTCGCATTCTCTCTTACAAGCTGTCTTGCACAACCTGGGCCTTCTACGAAAAGCAGTTTAGCTAGAAATGAATAAGCAAGCTTACCTTGCTTATTCGTTCTAATATCGGAGCATCTCGTCAGATAAGACCACAGCGCATGCTTATTAGCTGATAAACGAGACTTCCATGGTGTATTAGC
Source organism: Paenibacillus germinis (assembly GCF_013141785.1). Lineage (NCBI taxonomy): Bacteria > Bacillati > Bacillota > Bacilli > Caryophanales > Paenibacillaceae > Paenibacillus > Paenibacillus germinis. Next base: position 59,670 of record NZ_WHOC01000006.1, on the reverse strand, counting down.
CAACAATAAGCAAGCCTAGCTTACTTATGCAATCATAGCCGGGGTCATTAAGACAAATAAGCTACTTCAGTTGCCTTATCCGCACAATGAACTGCATAGATTACTCCAAAACCCAAAACATATAAATTCTTATCTATTGAAAAAACAAAAAACACAGCCTTTTAACATGCAAAAGGTTGTGTTTCTGCTTTCATTTTTTTCAAAGCTAGTCAAAATAAATCGGGTTCGTTAACGCAGCCATAAGCGTCATGTTGACCTCATCGAAATGCCGCCATACTTCGGCGCGTACAAACGTTGTTCCCTCTGCGTCAAAATGGATGGAAAGCACCCCGTCTGAGGACACTAGTACTTCCTTTTCCAATCTGATGTTGCTGAATAGTTTGATCATATCTCCGGCCATCAAATCCTCGGCTTGCAAATACACTTCTCTGCTCCGCTCTCCTGCTGGAACGATGTCTCCAACCCGATAAGAGCCGCAGTTCAGCTCCACAAAAGGCCCGTTTGGCGCATAAGTAATCACCACATGACCCAGCCCAATAGCGCTCAAAATGCCGTCAACGGTTTTCTCAGAAGCGTACACCCATGTGCATGGCATCGCATGCTTGACGTACGGATCCGGACGATGGGTATCGCTGCCGCCAACAGCTACAAGCCTTCTGCCGGAGACGAGTTGACTATGCCACCAATTCAGCGCTCTAACATTCCGCTCCGTAAAGGGGCCATTCCATACTTCTACCCAGTCATGATCTACATTGAAATCCCATTCCCACGGACAATACTCGCAGTGCGGATGATTGATCACGATTTTGGCTCCATTAGCACGGGCTTCGGCAATCTTGGCATTGACGTCTTCCTGACCCTTCACCCGAAAATCACGGATCGGATCGGTAACACCCAAGAAATTGCTGTGTCCGAAATTCGTTGTGAATTCCATTCCCGGTATCATAACAACGCTTGTATGGCGCGGATAGGTTATGTTTTGGCTGACCGTATTGTGATCCGTCATGGCGATGAAATCACAGCCGAGTTCCTCCATCCTTGCCGCATTCTCTTCCAGCGTAAAAGTGCCGTCGCTGTTCACGCTGTGCGTATGTAGATCGCCTTTCAGCCAGCGAGGTATCTTATAAAGAAATTCGATAGTCACGGTTACGGAACAACCTTCGCTCGGAACTTTGTAGGCGTTATGCAGAACCGCCCAGTTTCCAGGTGTTAAATCACCCGATAAATAGCCGGGAGTTGATTGTTCCTTTCCAAGTCGAAATGCTTTGCGAGCTCCTCCGCTCCAGCCTCTCACTCTGGCGGTGTCCCTCAGGCCCAAGTCGATTACAGCCTTCTGTTCACCGTGTGATTCGATCACGTAATTGACTACAATTTCCTCAGCATGCTTGGGCATTTCAAAAGGTACTTCGATATAATTGCTTTGCTCCGAATGAGCAATTCTTCTCGTAATTGTTGTAACTGAACGTATTCTTTCCACATGTTTCATCTGTCGCTCTCCTTGATCTGCTCCGTTTTAAGACAAGCGCAAAGAAGCAATAATCGGATAATGATCCGATGGGTAGCCCCCTTCAACCTGCCTTCTATCGACAGTCGTTTCCAGCAGTTCCACCTCGGGAGATACGAAAATATAATCAATTGGCGCCTCGTCTGCTCCACCTTTGAAGTCGTGCGCAGTTCTGCCTACATTTCCTTCTATAACGGTATAAGCGTCTTTTAGCCACCCTTTCGGACCTTCGTCCCCGTATTCCCCCCTCAAATAACGGATAGGCGGATAGCTCGGATGACTGTTCATGTCCCCCATTAAAATAACGGGTAAAGAAAGCTCGGACTTATGCGAACGAATATAATCCCAAATCACTTTAACACCAATTTCTCTAGCTTCTTGACTGTGATGATCCAAATGGGTGTTGTACACGATAAATGCTTTCTGACTGTGTTTGTCCAGGAATCGAACCCACGTGCACATTCTAGGGAACATGCTATCCCAGCTTTTGGATGCCGTTACTTCAGGTGTTTCCGAAAGCCAGAAATGACCTTCCTCCAGCACCTCAAGCTCATCCTTCTTATAAAAAATAGCGCAATGCTCATTTTCGTGTTCGCCAAACCTGCCCATGCCGATCCAATTGTATGCATCCAGCTCCCCGTGAAGCTCGGTCAGCATGTCATAATAGCCTTCCTGCGTGCCAACTAGAATAGGGTCGTGCTCTTGGATTGTATGGGAAACGCGCCTCACACGATGAGGCCATGCGTTGTCTCCATCTTTCGGCTCATTGTATCGCAAATTGAAAGTCATGACCTTCCACTCCATCGGATATGCACCTCTTTTTGTCTATTCTTTTACCGAACCGAGCATGATTCCATGTATAAAATACTTTTGCAGAAACGGATAAACGATCAGAATCGGCACCATCGAAACTACGATTTTGGCAGCGTTGAGTGTCTTATCCGATACTTTCATCAGCAACTCAAGCTTAGTCGAATCAAGTTCCAACACGTTCTGGTTGACGACGAGCTGCTGAATATACGTTTGCAGTGGATAATTTTCCGCACTGCGCATGAAGATCATACCGTCAAAGAACGAATTCCAGTGACCGACAATACTGAATAAAGTAACAGTAGCCATCGCTGGCAGCGAAAGCGGCAGATAGACTTTGACCATCATATACCACGGTCCTGCACCATCCATGTAACCCGCGTCGCTCAGCTCCTTCGGCAAGTTCCGGAAGAAGTTCATTAACAAAATAACGTTAAAAACCGGCACCGCACCCGGCAGTACCAGCGCCCAGATGGAGTTAAACATCCCTAATGATTTGACGGTCAAATATAACGGAATAATCCCGCCACTGAACAGCATCGTAAACAGCATGAACCACATATACACGTTCCGGTATGGGAATTCCTTGCTGCTTCTCGACAACGGGTACGCCATCATAACGGTCAATACGAAATTGATTCCCCCGCCCAGCAAAACCCGTTTGACAGAAACTAAGAACGCATTGAAAAAATGCGGTTCTTCCAAAATTTTGCGATACGATTCCAAACTGAAGCCAACAGGCCAGAACTTAACGAATCCCCCTGCCGCTGCCGCGTTGTCGCTAAACGAGACGGAGAACACGTGCACAACGGGCGCGAGCGACATGGCTGAGATGACTAGCATCACTAGGACTAGAGCTGCTTCGGTTATACGAGCCGAAATCGTCTTATTACGTACCACTGGCATTCACCTGCTTCATTAGAAAATTCTGTAATTCGCGTACGTATAGGCAACTCTGTAAGAAATAAAGATGAGAACGAATCCGATTGCTGATTTCAACAAACCGACGGCTGTAGCTAAGCCATATTGAGCCTGTACAAGTCCTACCCGGTACACGTACGTATCGATAATATCTCCTGACTCGTAGACAAGAGGATTATACAAATTGAAAATTTGATCAAAACCTGCATTCAAAATATTGCCTATGCTCAAAGTAGCCAGCAAAACGACAGTAGGAACCAAGCTCGGCAGTGTAATATAATACAACTGTTTCAATCTATTAGCTCCGTCCATTTCGGCCGCTTCATAGAGGGATGGGTTAATGCCAGCTAGTGCAGCTAAATAAATAATGGCAGCAAATCCGAACTCTTTCCAAATGTCTGTACTAACGACAATTCCTGGAAACAAGCTGTTTTTGGCCATAAACATAATCGGCTCGAAACCTAACGCTTTCAAGGCATGGTTGATAATGCCGTCGAGCGACAGCATATCCATCACAACACCCGCCAAGATAACCCAGGAGATAAAATGAGGCAGGTACACAACCGTCTGCACCCATCTTTTGAATATCCGGAATCTAATCTCATTGAGTAGAATGGCAAATGTAAGCGGAATGATAAGGTGCGCAATAATTTTACACACGGCAATAAATACCGTATTAAAGAAAATAACTTTACTGTCTCTCAGTTGAAACATGTACGTAAAATTTTCTAAGCCGATCCAAGGGGAGTCCCATATGCCCAATCCGATTTTGAAATCTTGGAACGCAATCGCGATTCCAAACATCGGCACGAGATGAAAAATAATGAGAAGCAAGATACCCGGCAGGAGCATCAAATGGTAGTGTTTGTAAAACGATTTTATGTTCATAAGCGATACACCTCTGTTCAAACTTATCCATTTTGATGGTAGAAAAAGCGCACCACCATTCGGTTAGGTGATGCGCTCTTTTCATTACACGTTACTTTTTGGACTTGCTGATTTCATCCGTAACTTCTTTCGTTATTTCATCGCCGCCTTGCGCTTTCCAATCGGTAACGAACTTATCAAACGAATCAAGGGGTTTCTCACCCATTACGATGCCGAAGAAAGTTTCATTCTCTAATTTTTGTAGATTAACCCATTTTCTTTCCATCGTTTTCGTATTCGCTGTAAATTCGCTGTACACCTTATTCATGTTCATTTTCAGCAAATCTGCTGGAACAGTGTACCCGAAATATCCTGACCAATCTTTCAGATCTGCTTTCGGATTAGCCTTGTCGCGAGTTGCCTTCGCAAGCAATTCTTTCATTTCCGGATTCAGCTCTTCAGGCTTGATTTGTCCGCCCATCGCCTTTTTCAATGTATCGGACTTTCTCTCCACAGCATCCGCATAATCGTAGGTGGAATTTCCGATTGGCCAGTATTCTGCGCTTACCGTAAAGTCTAAGTTCAGAGCGTCTGGATCTACTTTACGCTGAGCATTGATAAACGTGTTCGCGTAAATCATAGCCGCTTCAGGATTCTTCATCCCTTTCTTCACAACAATAAACTGTGTACTTACCGGCACCATCATCGTGTTCACAGTCCCTTTGGCATCAGGGATCAAATAAGGCACGAAATCAGCCTTCGGATTGAGCTTCATAGCATCAGCAGCCAACCCGCCGGACCACCAAGGTCCGAAGAACATACCCGCTTTACCGGATACGATATTCTCGTTCGGATCTTTGCGCAAAGCAAATTCCTTATCAATGGCACCTGCTGCATACATGTCGCGCAGCTTGCCAAGTGCTTGCTTCGTTTCGGGAAGTATCGAAGCGTAAACGACCTTGCCAGAGCTATCCTTGATCCAGTTGGAAGGATAAGCGCCGAACGCTTGGAAAATACCTTTGAAGTCACCACGTTGCGCTTTACCGCTTACCGTTAATGCTTTCTCGAATCCGGCGATTCCAATTGTATCCGCTTTGCCACTACCGTCTGGATCTTTCTCTACGAAAGCTTTGGCGATTGCAGCGACATCGTCCATCGACTTTGGCGGCTGAAGTCCCAACTTATCCATCCAGTCTTTGCGTACCCACGCCATACTTGCAGCATCCGCTTGTACGCTAATATTCGGAATACCCATCAATTTACCTTTATAGGTTGCTTTCTCGATCGCTTTGTTGTTCGTTGATGCATACAATTCCTTTGCTAATGGGGAAGCATATTGGTCATATACTTTGCTTAAGTCCTCAATTTGTCCGGCTTCGGCGAGGGAAAGGAAGATTTGCTCATTTACAAGCATGACATCCGGCAGATCGTTGCTCGCGATGGCCAGTTTCATCTTTTGCTCATAGTCCTGTGAAGCTGCATACCATAAAATTTTAAAGTTGATATTTGTTTTTTGTGAGATATATTTCATGTATTGGTTACTTTCTACGGTATCACCAGCAGGTAATTTTGCGCCTGGGCTTAAGCTTTTGAAGGTGGTCACTTCAATCGGATTCGGCATCTTAAACGGGTCCACCTTAACGTTCGGACTAGCTGCTTGCCCGCCGCCATCCTTGCTGGTCCCTACGTTATTGCTTGAACATGCCGTCATCAGAACAACCAATGCAATCATAGAAATTAGCGTTGTTTTCTTTTTCATATTGCCCCTCCTCATTAATAACCCTGCACTTACATTTTAAAGAAAATGAAAGACATTCGGGTCAGTTAATGTCTTACGTTTAGGAGCAAATCGTCTCCTAATTAGCATTCAGGGAACGTTTCAGGAGACAAAAGTGCACTTCTTTGGAGACGATTTGTGTTACTATGATCATTTTGTGAAAGCCCTAATTTAACTATGGCTCTTCCTATACTCACCGGGCAGCATCCCCGTCAACTCACGGAATACTTTGCTAAAATATTTTTCATTTGGATACCCAGCCTGTGTGGCGATCCAACTAATCGTTTTCCCTTTTTGACAAAGCAGTACTTTCGCGTGATTCACCCGCACTTCCCGGATATAATCGTTAAACGTTTTCCCGGCAATATCCCGAAAACAGCGGCTGAAATAGCTCCGACTCATATTCACCCTTTTTGCGATGTCCGGCAGAAGAAGCTCATTTTGAAACTCTTGATGAATAATGTCTACTGCCTTCCAAATACTCGCTTTCACTTCTGGCGAATACGGTCCTTCATCCTCTTCGGCAAACGTAGGAATTCCCTGGATCTCCGCTTTCGTTTCCCTTGTTCGTACATGCTGCTCCTGCATTTTACCTACAATTCTTCTTAGTATTTCGTCCATCTGCTCATGTTCAAGCTCGACCTTGGTCATATAATCCAGCGCCCCTAGGCGAAGCGCTTCCTGAATCAGTTCAAAATCCTGATGAAACGTCAATACGACCATGCTAATATCCCGATAACGTTCTTTCACACACCTCATCAAATCAATACCTGACATGACAGGCATCGCTAAATCGGTAATGAGCAAGTCCACTTGATTATTCTCCAGAAACTCCAACGCTTTTTTGCCGTTACCAGCTTCTCCAACGACCTCTAGATTATGCTCACGCCAAGGCATCATCGCGATGAAGCCTTTACGCACCAAGTGATCATCATCCACAACCATAACTTTTATCATCCGAGTAAACCTCCTATTGGAAGACGAAGTATGATCGTCGTCCCTGAGCCGATTGTGCTTTTAATTTGAAAACTCGCGGCTGCTCCGAATTGGAACTTCACCATACGGTTTACATATTGCAGCCCGATTCCCATACCTACCTTCTTTTTCTCTAACGTGTTCTCGCTCATTAATTGGTCAATTTCTTCCTCAGTCATCCCGTCACCATTGTCTCTAACTTCAATAATGACATGCGACTCGCCATCTTCTATGACACTGACTTCGATAATGCCTTTATCCTCCAAGCCGTGATACAACGCATTTTCAACAAGCGGCTGTAGAATGAACCGTGGAACCGGCAGCTCAAGCGCCTCGGAATCGGCATGGATTTTCACATCAAATTGAAAGTTATAGCGGATCCCCTGCAGCTCAACATAATTTTTTAAAGCCTCAATCTCATCTTTAATTCGGGCAGGTCCGCCTTTACCTAGATTATAATAGAGCACTTTGTTTAGCGTCGAAACCAAGCGGTCAATATCCTTCTGCCCATTGGCACGAGCCAGCCAACGAATCGTATCGAGCGTATTGTGAATGAAATGAGGATTGATTTGCGTCATTAATTTCTCGACTTCGAGAAATGCTTTGCCTTGCTCCTTCTGCTCCACCTCGCCGATTAATTCGAAGATGCGGCTTCTCATTTCTGCAAACTCTTTATAAATAACAGCAAACTCCAAGATCTGAGATTGTCTTCTCGGGAAAACCTCGTTGTTGCTTTTTACATTGCGAATATCCGTACTCAGCAGCTTGAGCGGACGGTATACCGTTCGCCAAATCAACCAGGCAATGAAGAAACTTGCAATAAGCGTTAAGACGGCAAAGAAGGCGAACTGCTTTATCCACCTATTTACTTCGAGGTTATATACCGATTTGGGGACAGCGGCCAATACTTTCCAAGATTGATTGCTGGTCTCCTCAAACATCATATATTTGCCCGAAGTGTCTTTATTCGATTGGTTATTGGCATTATGCAGCATGCCGACAGGAAAATCAGTTGAATTCTCGCTATAAACAATTTGGCCATGATTATCGACGATAAGATGTATCAAGTTGCCGCCGAATTGCTCGTTGTCTTTGAGTATGCTTTCGGCCAATTTAAAATTAGTTTCGATATAAACATACACATCGTCGCGATCCGGCAGCTCGACTTTACGCAGGATAGACAGCACTTCATTGCCGTCGATCGGGTTTAAAGAAAGATGTGGTCCCATATAAGTAAGTTTATCGAATTTGATAAGGACAGGCAGCTGCTTAAGGTCATAATCGTCACGAACATTAAAATTCTCAAATAATACCTGCTTGTCTTTCTCAAAGTAATAAAACATTAATCCAAGAGTCGGGTTCGTAAAATGAATCAAGCCTAACTCGCTTCTAATCTCGTCGTTCAATCTTTTCTTTTCATATAAATCAGCTGATAAATAGCTCTCTAGGCTTTTGCCAACCCTCCCGTCAAAGGCGAGCTGCTGAGAAGTGTGGTTTAACTGACCGAGCGTATCTTCAAGCAAAAGCCTTACCTGATGCAAATTGCTTTGGACCCCGCCCTCTGCTTTATTTTGTAATATCGCATACATGGAGAAATAGGAAATGCTCCCAATGATAATTAAGGGTGCGAGTGAGCTGATAAACAGGATCAGGATTAGACGATATTTCAACGAATGCGGCTTCGGATGTAACCCCGCAATTTTAAGTATTGTCATGATTCAGCCTCGCTTTGCTACTTACCTAATACTGCCTAGTATACAAAACATAAAAAACGCTTACAACGGTCAATTAATTACATATTTTTTACAAACGGACTGAGAAAAATGAAAAAGCACAACCCTTTGATGAACAAAAGGCTGTGCTTTATAGGCTTACGCTATTTCAATGCTTTCATTGCAATATCCGTACGGTAATGCTTCCCGTCAAAATGGATCCGGTCCGCATCCGCGTAGGCTTTCTGACGAGCTTCAATGATATCTTTGCCAAGGCCTGTGATTCCTAGAACGCGTCCGCCATTGGTGACGATTTGGCCATTCTCGATGGCTGTCCCCGCGTGGAACACAAGTGAGTCTTGCACTTGATCCAGTCCAGTAATCGGCAGCCCTTTCGGGTATGGACCTGGGTAGCCCGGTGAAGCTACAATCACACAAACTGCCGCTTCCTCGCTCCACTCGATCGGCTGGTCCGCCAACGTTCCGTTGTTGATAGCTAAGAAAATATCGAGAAGATCGGTTTTGAGGCGAGGCAAAATAACCTGCGTCTCTGGATCACCGAAACGAGCGTTAAACTCAATGGTTTTCACGCCATTCGGGGTCAAAATCAAACCGGCATACAGGACGCCTTTGAAAGGACGGCCCTCTTTTACCATCGCATCAGCTGTAGGCTGAACGATGTTCACAAGCGCTTCCTGTACAATTGACTCAGGGATATGCGGCAGCGGTGAATATGTACCCATTCCGCCCGTATTTGGCCCTTTATCGTTATCAAAAACAGGCTTATGATCCTGTGATGGCACCATGAGGCGAACCGTGGATCCATCAACAAAGGCTAACAACGACATCTCTTGTCCTGTTAGGAATTCCTCGATCACGACGCTTGCGCCAGCGGATTTACCAAATACTTGATCCACCATAATATCGCGAAGCGCTGCTTCCGCTTCCTCCATCGTTTGCGCTACAGTAACACCTTTACCAGCAGCTAAGCCATCTGCCTTAATCACGATTGGAGCCGATTGACTTCTTAAGTAAGCAAGCGCTGGCTCATAAGCGTCGAAAGACTCGTAAGCAGCCGTAGGGATGCTATATTTCTTCAAAAGCTCCTTCATAAACACCTTGCTGCCCTCAATAATCGCCGCGTTAGCGCGAGGTCCGAAAGCCTCGATCCCCTTGGACTCCAAGTGATCAACCAAACCTGCTGCTAATGGATCATCAGGTGCTACCATCACGAGGTCAATCACCTGCTCCTTCGCAAATGTACTGATCTCCTCGAATTGCAGTTCCGTAATCGGCACACATTCCGCCAATCCAGCAATCCCGCCGTTCCCCGGTGCACAGAACAGTTTGCTGATCTTCGGGCTTTTGCTGAGTGCCCAAACAATCGCATGCTCGCGCCCGCCTCGTCCTATAACTAATACACGCATCGCTTTGGTAACCCCTCTCATGGGGAATGCCCACGGTCCTGTTAATGATCGTGAGCATTCTCAATTGTTTTAGTGTTTAAAGTGACGAACGCCTGTCATGACCATAGCAATGCCATTCTCGTTCGCTACTCGGATGGATTCTTCGTCTTTGATGGAGCCGCCCGGTTGAATCACCGCTGTGATTCCCGCTTTTGCTGCCATTTCAAGCGTATCGCCCATTGGGAAGAAAGCATCGGAAGAAAGGACGGAGCCTTTCGCCTTGTCGCCAGCTTGCTCAATGGCGATTTTGGCTGCGCCAACGCGGTTCATTTGACCTGCGCCAACGCCAACTGTCATGTCGTCAGCAACGAGTACGATTGCGTTAGATTTAACGTGCTTAACTACTTTCCATGCGAAAAGTAATTGTTTCATCTCTTCAGCCGTCGGTTGACGCTCAGAAACGACCTTCAAGTCAGCTTCTGTCAGCTGGTAAGCATCGCTAGCTTGAACGAGCATTCCGCCTTCAACTGTTGTAACCACTGGCTCTGATTTACGACCAGCTATTGTATCTAAGCCGCTTACTTTGAGTAGGCGAATGTTTTTCTTTTTAGAAAGGATATCGAGTGCTTCCGGTGTAAAATCAGGCGCAATGACGATTTCCAGGAAAATCTCATGCAGCAGTTGAGCTGTCGCTTCATCAACCGCGCGGTTCGCAGCCACGATACCACCGAAGATGGACGTTGGGTCTGCATTGTACGCTTTCGTGTAAGCTTCAAGCACATTTGTACCGATACCTACACCGCAAGGATTCATGTGCTTAACTGCCACGACAGCAGGCTCGCTGAATTCTTTGACGATTTGCAGAGCTGTATTCGCATCATTAATATTGTTGTAGGATAATTCTTTACCATGTAATTGTTCAGCCGTTGTAATGTTGCCGGCAGCCGCATTCGGCTTACGATAGAAAGCCGCGCTTTGATGCGGGTTCTCTCCGTAACGAAGCTCCTGCATTTTCTCATAAGTCACTGTATAGCGCTCTGGGTAAGGCTCGCCTTGCAGGCCAGTTAAGTAGTCACCAATCAATGCATCGTAAGCTCCTGTGTGACGGAACACTTTGGCTGCTAGACGTTTACGCGTTTCCAGCGTTGTGTCGCCAGTCTCTTGGACTTCTTCCAACACCTTGGCATAGTCAGTCGTGTCAACGATAACGGAAACGAACGCATGGTTCTTAGCTGCGGAACGAAGCATCGTCGGCCCACCGATATCGATGTTCTCAATCGCATCCTCGTAAGTCACATCAGGCTTCGCAATCGTTTCGGCAAAAGGATACAAATTCACGACAACCAGATCAATATACTCCAAACCGAGCTTCTTCATGCTCTCTTGGTGCTCCACGTTGTCACGAACGGCCAGTAGTCCGCCGTGAACATTCGGATGAAGCGTTTTGACGCGGCCATCCATGATCTCTGGAAACCCTGTAACCTCGGAAATACCGATAACCGGCACCCCTTTATCCTTCAACAAACTAAGCGTACCGCCCGTAGAAATGATCTCAACGCCCAGCTTCGACAGCTCGCTCGCGAATTCAACAATTCCCGTCTTATCGAAAACGCTGATCAGTGCTCTTTTGATTGCCACTATGCTTCCTCCCAGAAAATTATATTTGTAACTTCTCCCGCTCAAGCCACCCTAGTGATGAAAAACAGCCTTAACTTCGATCAAGCTCACTCATATAGGGTAAAACCGCTGCGGTAACGATGTAAAACATCCTTAAAGTAACTATTTCCTCCGCTCAGCCCTACTTAGCGATGAAAAACAGCCTTAACATCGACCAAACTCACTCATGTAGGGTAAAACCGCTGCGGTAACGATGTAAAACATCCTTACAGTAGCTACCTCTACCGCTCAGCCCAACTTAGCGATGAAAAACAGCCTTAACTTCGATCAAGCTCACGCAATTGGCGTAAAACATTGCTACTTTAAGTGATATAAAACAGCAGCGCGCACAGCCGAGTTATCCACAAGGAACCTTAATCTCAGGAGTTACGGCACCAACCTACGACCGCACGCTAACCCTGCGGCCATCCAAGCTCACGCGGTCCTCGCGCAGCCAGCGAATCACCTGCGGCAGCAGCACATGCTCAGCCGCATGGATGCGCTCGGCCAGCGAGTCCGCAGTCTCGTGCTCGTGGATCTCCACGGCCCGCTGCGCGATGATCGGCCCGGAGTCCAACCCGCCGTCCACGAAGTGAACAGTCACGCCGGTTTGCTTCACGCCGTACTCGACGGCTTGCTCGATCGCACGCACGCCGGGAAACGACGGCAGCAGCGAAGGATGAATGTTGATCATGCGCCCGAAATACGGCTCAACAAGCACATTCGTAATAATCCGCATGTAGCCGGCCATTACGATCAGGTCAACCTGACGATCGTGCAGCTCCTTAAGGATAAGAGCCTCGTAAGCCTCACGACTCTCGTATTCCTTCGGAACAAACGTGAATACAGGCACCTTTGCCTCTATAGCACGCTCCACCACATACGCTTGCGGGCGGTCACAGACAAGAAGCTCGATGCTGACATCAAGCTTCCCCTTCTGTACCTGATCTACGATGGCCTGGAAATTCGAGCCGCTGCCCGAAGCAAAAATCGCAATTCGGTAAAGCTGCATTAAACCTCAGCTCCTTGGAACGTCACTACACGCTCGCCTTCTGTAACAACGCCTAAACGGTAAGCTTTCTCGCCTTGTGCTTCTGCTGCTGCAATAGCTTTCTCTGCATCATCCGCGTTCACGATAACAACCATCCCGATGCCCATGTTGAACGTACGGAACATATCATTGTTCGAAATGCCGCCCTCACGCTGCATTAACTCAAAAATCGGAAGAATCGGCCACGAGCCATATTGGATTTCGACGTTCACGCCTTCAGGCAGAACACGCGGAATATTTTCGATGAAACCGCCGCCTGTAATGTGTGCCATCCCTTTAATCGCAACGTCTTCAAGCATTGCCAGAACTGGCTTTACATAAAGCTTCGTTGGCTCAAGCAGTACGTTACCAAGCTTATCGCCCAGCTCATCCACATGCCCTTGAAGCGTATAACCGCCATCTTCCAGCAAAAGCTTACGCACAAGTGAGAACCCGTTACTGTGCACGCCGCTCGATGCCAGACCTAGAACCACGTCTCCAGGACGGATCGTTGTACCATCGATGATCTTTTTCTTGTCGACGATTCCAACCGTAAACCCGGCAATGTCATACTCCCCTGACGCATACATGCCCGGCATTTCCGCCGTTTCGCCACCGATGAGTGAGCAGCCAGACTGCGCACAACCGTCAGCGATCCCTTTAACGATAGCTTCGATTTTCTCTGGAATTACTTTGTCACAAGCAAGATAGTCGAGAAAAAAAAGCGGCTCCGCGCCTTGAACGATAATATCATTCACGCACATCGCGACAGCATCAATCCCAATCGTATCATGCTTATCCATTGCAAAAGCGATCTTCAGCTTCGTGCCCACGCCGTCCGTACCAGATACGAGCACAGGCTCCTCGTACTTGTCTTTGTTCAAGCTGAACAGCCCGCCGAAGCCACCGAGGTCAGTTAACACTTCAGGACGGAAAGTCCGTTTGACGTGCTTTTTCATCCGTTCTACTGCTTCGTTCCCTGCCGCGATATCGACTCCAGCCTTTTTGTAAGCATCCGACACTTCGCTTCCACTCCTTAGTTTGTCTATGTATCGGGAGGTCCTAAGACCATCCCGTTATTTCAAATCATTTTAATCGCAAGCACAACCAACCTTAGTAACATCCACAATTTCTGTTGGATAAGTATTATCGAAGCAAGCCGTACAGTAGCCGCTCTCCGCCCCTGCCGAACCTTGACCGATCGAATCCAGCAGACCTTCTTTTGTCAGAAAATGCAGGGAATCCGCATTGATCGCCTTACGAATCTCTTCGATCGAATTCATCGCAGCGATCAGCTCTTTCCGATCCGGTGTATCAATCCCGTAGTAGCATGGGTTCATAAAAGGCGGCGAAGAGATACGCACGTGCACTTCTGTTGCCCCAGCTTCTCTAAGTAAATTGACGATTCTCAGTGACGTTGTCCCGCGAACGATGGAGTCATCAATCATGACAACACGCTTGCCTTCGACGACTTTGCGAACGGCGCTCAGCTTCATTTTAACACCTTGCTCACGAAGCTCTTGGCTTGGAATAATGAACGTCCGGCCTGTGTAGCGGTTCTTGATCAGACCCAGCTCATAAGGGATACCCGTTTGTTCCGCATAACCAATTGCAGCCGATATACTCGAATCCGGCACTCCAGTCACAATATCAGCGTCAACGAATGCTTCCATCGCCAGTTTTTTACCCATCCGCTTACGTGCGGAGTGAATATTCACCGTGTCAATGTCACTATCTGGACGAGCAAAGTAGATATACTCCATCGCACAAATCGCGCGTCGGCCGCTTTCCGTGAACCGCTCCGAGCGGAAGCCGTTGCGGTCAATCACGATGATTTCCCCCGGCTGCACATCACGGAAATACGTAGCTCCCACCGCATCGAAGGCGCAGGACTCAGAAGCGAACAAGTACGCATCTCCCAGACGGCCGATCATGAAGGGACGAAGTCCGTTCGGATCGAGCGCAGCGATCAATTTGTCCTTCGTGACGATCAGGAAGGCAAAGCCGCCGATAACTTGATTCATCGCATCTTTAACCGCATCCACAATATCGTCGTGCTCCGAACGGGCAATCAAATGCGCCATAACCTCGGTGTCACTTGTTGTTTGGAAAATCGAACCCTTCCGCTCAAGCTCCCGTTTAATAATGTTTGCATTATCGAGGTTACCATTCGTCGCAATCGCAAGATCGCCCTCGCGGTATTTGAAAACTAGGGGCTGCGCGTTCGCCAGCTTGCTCTCGCCTGCTGTGGAATAACGCACATGCGCAATTGCTGTTGAACCTGTCAAAGGCGACAAATTCTCGTTAGTGAACACCTCTTTGGCAAGTCCCATCCCGCGATAGTAGTTAAACTTTTCATCTTCTACTGTACATATACCAGCGCTTTCCTGTCCGCGGTGCTGCAGGGCATGCAGCCCGTAATAGCACAGAGAGGAAGCGTCGGGATGACCATACACCCCGAACACCCCGCACTCCTCATTCAGCTTATCAAACAATCCGCCTTGGCCGCCTACACCTTCGTTGAAATACTCTCCTGTCCAAAGCTCATGCTGCCCATCGCCCACTTGGACAATAGGAGCAGCAGGAAGCTTAAGGGCCTTGGATTGTTTTACGCCATTAGACATGGAATCGCATCCTTCCAGACTTTCGCCAGCTCGCTTACCGGAGACTGGAGACGCTGTTCGTTATTGATTTTAACGGTCAGATCTGAACCTGTTACTGTTCCAATTTCTTGATAAGGTACGCCTTGTGAAGCAATCCAGTGTTTCAAAGCGTCCGCTTTATCAGGGGAAGCACTAAGCAAAATACGGGATTGTGATTCACTGAATAGCGTGAAGTCAGGACGAAGGTCAGAAGCTACATTAACATCTGCGCCTACTTTGCCACCGATACAGCTTTCAGCCAAAGCAACGGCCAAGCCGCCTTCGGATAAGTCATGCGCAGAAGCAACAAGACCTTCTTGAATTGCTTTTAGTACTGCATTTTGCAGGCGTTTCTCTGTAGCCAAGTCCAATTCAGGAGGACGGCCTTCAGTTACACCGTGAATCACATATTGGAATTCGCTGCCGCCGAGCTCCGCTTTCGTCTCGCCGAGCAGGATGATGATGTCGCCTTCTTTTTTGAAGCTTTGCGTCGTGATGTGGTCGATGTCATGAACAAGACCAACCATCCCGATAACCGGAGTTGGGTAGATCGCACCTTTGGCGTTCTCGTTGTAAAGCGAGACGTTACCGCCGATAACCGGTGTATCCAAGAAGCGGCAAGCTTCTGCCATACCATCTGTGGATTTCTCCAGCTGCCAGAAAATTTCCGGCTTGTCTGGGCTACCGAAGTTCAGGTTATCCGTAACTGCCAGCGGCTCAGCGCCGGAGCAGACAACGTTACGCGCTGCTTCAGAAACCGCGATCCGTCCGCCTACTTCCGGATCCAGGTACACATAACGTCCGTTGCAGTCGGTTGTCATAGCGAGGCCCTTACGGGTACCGCGAATGGTCACAACCGCTGCGTCCGAACCCGGACGCACTGCCGTATCTGTACGAACCATGTGGTCATACTGGTTGTACACCCACTCTTTGCTCGCTACCGTCGGAGACGCGAGCACCGATTTCAGCGCATCCGTCAATTTCGTTACCTCAGGGTAACGAGTCGTGTCGATCGATGCGCTAGCTTCGTAATAAGCCGGCACTTTGCTCGGCTTATTGTAAACCGGGCACTCGTCGACGAGTGCGCCGACAGGCATGTTCCCCACGACTTCACCGTGGTGGATTAGCTTCAGGTAACCGTCATCGGTTACCTTGCCGACTTTGGCGCAGTGGAGACCCCAGCGCTCAAAAATGCCCTTAGCTTGCGCCTCATGCTTCGGCTCAACAACGAAAAGCATACGCTCTTGAGACTCAGACAGCATCATTTCATACGCTGTCATGCCTTCTTCGCGCTGCGGAACTTCATCGAGGTAAAGCTCCATGCCGTTGCCCGCTTTACTAGCCATCTCTGCGCTGGAGCAAGTAAGACCCGCAGCGCCCATATCTTGAATTCCGAGCACGATGCCGGAATTAATTAACTCTAAGCACGCTTCCAGCACGAGCTTCTCCATGAACGGATCGCCCACTTGTACCGCTGGGCGCTTCGCTTCGGACTCCGCCGTAAGCTCCTCGGATGCGAACGTCGCACCGTGGATACCGTCGCGGCCAGTCGCCGGTCCGACGTAGAACACTGGGTTGCCAACACCTTTGGCAACACCGCGTTGAATCATGTTGTGGTCGATAAGACCCACACACATCGCATTAACGAGCGGGTTCCCCTCGTAGCTCTCGTCGAACATTACTTCGCCGCCGACTGTTGGAATCCCGATACAGTTCCCGTATCCAGCGATTCCGGATACAACGTGCTCGAACAAGTACTTCACGCGGTCGTTTTCCAGCTTACCGAAACGCAAGGAATTCAGAAGCGCTACCGGGCGCGCGCCCATGGAGAAAATATCACGAATAATACCGCCCACACCTGTCGCCGCGCCTTGATAAGGCTCGATCGCTGAAGGGTGGTTATGACTTTCAATTTTGAAAACAACCGCTTGGTTGTCTCCGATATCTACAATCCCTGCGCCTTCGCCAGGTCCCATCAGAACGCGAGGTCCTGTAACTGGGAATTTACGAAGTACTGGTTTGGAATTTTTATAAGAACAGTGCTCGGACCACATAACGCTGAAAACACCGATTTCTACATAGTTCGGATTGCGTCCAAGGAAGCCGCAAATTTTGGCAAACTCTTCGTCCGTTACGCCCATTTGCTTGTAAATTTTCTGCTCCGCGATTTGCTCGGCTGTTGGTTCATTAACGGATAGCTGCTGCGTCATGTTTTTCCCTCCAAGCGCTTAGAATTGATGTAAAGATTTTCTTACCATCTGCGGAGCCAAGAATCTCATGAACGGCACGCTCCGGATGAGGCATCATACCAACGACATTACCAGCTTTATTGCTGATTCCAGCGATATCATCAAGTGATCCGTTCGGGTTGTTGCCCGCTTCATAACGGAATACGATTTGGTTGTTTTCTTGTAATTCTTTTAGCGTAGCTTCGTCACAATAGTAGTTACCTTCGCCGTGAGCGATTGGAATTTCAATCAACTCGCCCTCCGCGTAATCACGCGTGAAAGCCGTATTGTTGTTCTCCACTTTGAGGATCGTTTGGTGGCAGCGGAATTTCATTCCGTTGTTGCGCAGCAAAGCGCCTGGCAGTAATCTTGCTTCCGTTAACACTTGGAATCCGTTACAAATACCTAGAATGTACTTGCCTTCTTCAGCAGCCTTAACTACAGCTTTCATCACGTTCGTAAATTGTGCAATCGCTCCGCAACGCAGGTAATCCCCATAAGAGAATCCACCCGGCACGAGGATGCAGTCGTATTTGGACAAGTCGCCATCTGTATGCCAAACATAATCAACCGGCTGACCAATGGTATCTTCGATCGCTTTGTACATATCGATGTCGCAGTTCGATCCCGGAAATACAAGAACCGCAAAATTCATGACGTTTTCCTCCTTCTTCTGGTATGTTACGCCAACTCGTAGCGGTAGTCTTCGATAACCGTGTTCGCAAGCAGCTTCTCGCACATTGCTTTTACGCGTGCTTCCGCTTCTGCTTTATCCGTCGTATCCAGTTCTAACTCCAAGTATTTCCCGATGCGCACCTTGCCAACTTCGTCAAAACCCATGGAATGAAGCGCTCCTTGCACCGCTGTTCCTTGAACATCCAATACGTTCTGCTTGATCGTTACGTAGACCGTTGCTTTCATGTTTAATCTCTCCTTAGCGTTATTCGCCAGAGCAGCTGGCATGGACTGGAGCCTATTTAGAAGTCCCTAAAGGCTCTTATTTCTCATTTTTCTTACTATATCCGGGGAATAGCAGCTTCTAAAGACTCTTATTTCCCAAAAAAACAACTATCTTACCGATAATCATGGAAATAAGAGGCCCTAAAGACTCTTATTCCGTAATTCACTGCTCTTTCCTTAGAAATAGGAGCCTCTAAAGACTCTTATTCTCAACCTGGGCAGGACTTGGGGAGGGGGAAGTAAGTGCCGCCATCCTCCCCCTTCATCACTACAGCTAATTTCTCAGCGAGTATTGCCCCATCATTTTTCTGCTAATCCACCAAACGGTGCAAAATTTCTTTATAACGGTTCGATGTTTCTTCCACAACAGAAGCTGGAAGCTCATCCGGCTCACTATTTTTATCCCAGCCCGATCCCGCTAGATAGGTACGTACGGGCTCTTTGTCCATCGAATCAATCTCGATATCCAGGGCGTATTTATCTTCTGACCAGTACCGCGAGGAATCCGGCGTGAAAATTTCATCAATAATAATAAGTTCACCCGCATAAAAGCCGAATTCAAACTTCGTATCTGCTAAAATAATGCCCTTTTGCTCACAAATCGCATGAGCCAACGTGTAAAGCATAATGCTTCGCTCTTGCAGCTCATAAGTCAACTTCTCGCCGACTAATTCAATCATTTGTTCCACGGAAATGTCTTCGTCATGACCGACATCATTTTTAGCCGCAGGTGTGAAAATAGGATCTTGCAAGCGCTCGTTTTTACGCAGGCCTTCAGGCAGTTTGCGACCATTAATCTCGCCGGTTTTCTCGTACTGTCTCCAGCCGTTGCCTGTGATGTACCCGCGAACCACGCATTCAATGGAGATGCGCTCCGCTTTTTTCGCTACAATAATACGTTCCCTTAGAAGCTCTCTATCTTCCGCACTCGGAATAATCGCGTGGAGCTTTTCCACGTCCGTGTGCACAATGTGATTACTCATGTAACCGCTCGTCACACCGAACCAGTATTTACTCAGCGCGTTCAGAACGTACCCCTTATCGGGAATACCAGGCTTCAACATGTAATCAAAAGCCGAAATCCGATCCGTCACCACGATAAGGAAATGTTCGCCCAGATTATACAGTTCACGTACTTTACCCTTATGAACCAGAGGAGCGTTAATCATTTCAACGGCTGAATCCACGATATTGCTTGCCACGAACCACACATCCTTCCTGCTAAAAATGTTGTTTTCTATTTCAAACCTAAGCGGTTAAAGATCGTATCAACATGTTTCAAATGCCAGCTTGGATCGAAGCAATCTGCGATCTCTTCTGGGCTAAGCACTTCTGTAATCACGGAAGCATTCTCCACGATTTCACGGAAAGAACGCTGCTCTTCCCATGCTTGCATCGCTCTTGGCTGAACCGTATCGTACGCTTGCTCACGAGCAAAACCTTTGTCGATCAGCTTCGTCATCACGCGGCCAGAGAAAGGAACGTCATAGGTGCTGCGCATGTTGCGCTTCATATTTTCAGGGAACACAGTCAAGTTCTTGATGATGTTGCCTAGACGGTTCAGCATGTAGTTAAGCAGCTGCGTCGCATCCGGCAGGATAATACGCTCAACGGAGGAGTGCGAAATGTCGCGCTCATGCCAAAGCGTTACATTCTCGTAAGCGGAAACCATGTGCCCGCGAATTACACGGGACAGACCGGAAATGCTTTCGCAACCAATCGGGTTACGCTTATGCGGCATTGCGGAGGAACCTTTTTGACCTTTTGCAAAAGGCTCTTCAACCTCGCGGAACTCACTCTTCTGAAGTGCGCGAATTTCTGTAGCGAATTTGTCTAGGGATGTTGCAACCAGTGCTAGCGTCGCCATGTACTCAGCGTGACGGTCACGCTGCAAGGTTTGTGTAGAGATCGGAGCTGCTTTCGTGCCCAGCTTGCCGCACACATACTCTTCAACGAACGGATCGATGTTCGCGTAGGTGCCAACTGCACCTGAGATTTTACCGAATTGTACGCCATCAGCGGCAAAGCGGAAACGCTCCAGGTTACGCTTCATTTCCTCGTACCAAAGAGCCATTTTCAAACCAAAAGTCGTCGGCTCTGCATGCACACCATGCGTTCTGCCCATCATAGCTGTATCTTTATGTTCGATCGCTTTATTGCGAAGGATTTCGATGAAATTCTGAATGTCTTTGTCCAAAATCTCGTTTGCTTGTCTCAGCAAGTAGCCAAGTGCCGTATCGACAACGTCTGTCGAAGTCAGACCGTAGTGAACCCATTTGCGCTCAGGTCCCAGCGTTTCGGAAACTGCTCTAGTAAAGGCGATTACGTCATGACGCGTCTCTTGCTCGATTTCATAAATGCGGTCAATGTTGAAGCTTGCGTTCTCGCGCAGTACTTTCACATCTTCCTTAGGAATAACTCCGAGCTCTGACCATGCTTCGCAAGAAAGAATCTCGACTTCAAGCCAAGCTTGGAATTTATTTTCCTCTGTCCAAATGCGTGCCATTTCTGGGCGTGTATAACGTTCAATCATGTTAGCCGTTCCTCCAATGAGTTCTTTTACTTACTTTTCCCAAATGCTTGTCTGTTCTATCCAAGTCAGTGCTTTCGCTACTTCGCTTGTCAGGAGATTGATGTGTCCCATCTTGCGCTTTTCTTTCGCTTCTTTCTTACCATATAGATGAACCTTCGCGGAAACGCCTAATTCACTGTGTTCCAGGAAATCAGGTCGGTCGATCAGTCCTTGCAGCGGTTCGATATGCTCACCAAGCAAATTGACCATCACGACAGGTGACAACAGCTCCGTAGAACCAAGCGGCAGGTTGCAAATCGCGCGAACATGCTGCTCGAACTGTGATGTCCGGCATGCTTCCATCGTGTAATGACCTGAATTGTGCGGGCGTGGCGCAAGCTCATTGACGTAAAGCTGTCCATCCTTCGTCAGGAATAACTCCACTGCGATCAAACCAATCACACCAAGCGAGTCTGCGATGCGTACTGCAAGCTCTTCAGCTTCCTTTTGCACCTGAGCAGGGATTCGCGCGGGAACGATCGATTGATGCAGGATGTTATGTACATGTATATTTTCAGCAGCGGGAAAAGCCTTTACCTCGCCACGTGGACTTCTTGCCGCAATCACGGATAATTCTTTGTCAAAATGAATGAATTGTTCGAGAACCAGCTCTGTTTTGGCGCGGCTGAGCGTTTCATAAGCTTCTTCCACCTCGTCCAGCGAGCGAAGAACCCATTGCCCTTTGCCATCGTAGCCGCCAGTTGCGGTTTTGAGCACGCACGGTGTCCCGAAGCATTCTGCCGCTTCACGCAAATCAGCTGCGCTGGTGATTTCAGCATATGGAGCCACAGGTACGCCTGCTGCTTCAATCGCTCTCTTTTCACGCAGACGATGCTGGGTCGTGTATAAAAGCTCACTTCCTTGAGGAACATAGGACTCATTCATTAATATGTTGGTCACATGCGCATCAACGTTCTCGAATTCGTAGGTGATGACGTCCGACAGGGCTGCGAGTTTTCTCGCCGCTTCAACATCGTCAAAATCCGCCTGAATTTGCTCATCCGCGACTTGACCGCAAGGCGCGTCATCCGTGGGGTCGAGCGTCACGAAGCGATACCCCATGTTGCGTCCGGCCAAGGCCAGCATTCGGCCTAGCTGCCCACCGCCTAAGATGCCGATGGTGCCGCCTGGCTTGATGACCTTATCGCTTATGTTTGATGCTTCACTCATAACAGGTCACTGCTTTCAATCACGGTCTGAGCAATTCGCTCGCGACGCGCTCTGACCTTCGCTTGCAGCTCAGGCTCGAATGCGCCCAGAATTTGCGCTGCCAAGAGGCCTGCATTCGTTGCGCCCGCATGTCCGATTGCTACCGTCGCGACTGGAATCCCGCCTGGCATTTGCACGATCGAGAGCAAGGAATCAAGTCCGTTCAGCGTGGACGTTTTGACTGGAACACCAATAACCGGAAGCTCCGTTTTGGCTGCTACCATCCCTGGTAGATGCGCCGCCCCTCCTGCTCCGGCAATGATTACTTGAATGCCGCGGCCTGCCGCCGAAGCTGCATATTCGAACATAAGGTCCGGCGTTCTATGCGCAGAAACCACCTTTTTCTCATAAGGCACTCCCAGCTCTTCCAACATGTCGCATGCGTGCTTCATCGTTTCCCAATCCGACTGGCTTCCCATTATTACACCAACACGTACCATCCTCACAAACCCACTCTCATATGGAAGTTTTAAAAGCCAACTTTGATAACGTAGTAACACAGGAAGTAATCTCAGCATCGAATCTTGAACGAAACCTGGGAAGTCCGGTACTCTCGTAGCCAGCTACGCTCCGTTCCTCCTTCACCATGTTTCGTCCAACCTTCTCGGTTCTGAAAGCTGACTTTTAAAACCTTCATTAATATAGAATCACTAAAATCAATTCAATAAAATCAAAAAACCAACCTT
Organism: Paenibacillus germinis; assembly: GCF_013141785.1. Lineage (NCBI taxonomy): Bacteria > Bacillati > Bacillota > Bacilli > Caryophanales > Paenibacillaceae > Paenibacillus > Paenibacillus germinis. Next base: position 36,715 of record NZ_WHOC01000006.1, on the reverse strand, counting down.
ACTATCATGCCCTCGAACCCAAAAAACGCCCAGAGCTAGAATACATGATTCTATCCGCTGGACAGCAAAAGAACCGAATGCAAAAAGACCATCGTCTTCCTATGGTTTCCCTCATTCGCTTCCTCGTAGTCCAAAAATTCATGGTTTTTGGGTAGAAACTTTCAGGCCTTATCCCTGATTTTATACGAGTTGATTCGACATTTTCAATTAGTGCGGCTTCATTTCCCGCTTCCCTAGTTTACTACCAACTAACGTGCGATGTCAATTTCAAAAAACGAACAATTTTCGTCTAATTCTTTTGGATAGTTCGCTTTTTGGTGCATTTTCTATCATTTAAACGGTTTGCGACCTAAGATGAGATTCTCATCTTCTCTGAGACCACTTCTGTCAGTATAAATACATTCGAGAAGATGACGTTATATTTTTCGACAAGACCTTTATATATTACTTTTCTGCATAAAAATAAACAGCATACGCCCTCTTTGGGTGTGTTGTAAAAAGTGCAACAATTTCTGCCTAAATCTCGCCTATCTCCCTTCGTTGTTGCACAATGTACAACAATTTGGTCCTATTCAGGCCATTTCGTGACAAATCGGCTGAAAATGTTGTACAAACTGCAACTTCAAGTTGCAAAACAGCCTTATGGCATGTGAATTGTTGTATAAAATACAACAATGATAACCACTATAGCCCATTTGCCATCACGAAAGTTGAATGACTCTAAAACCGAATTTCAGAGTCCTGAATACCAGTTGTGAGGAGGCATAATGAATCAATCGACAGTCTCCAGGATACAACATACTTAGCTTGCCCAGAAGAAATCAAGGAAATTGTTGTATCACAAATCATTATACATACATCCACAATAATAAAAGAGGGCATTCCATTAAATGGAATTACCCTCTTTAACCCATTGTTTTTCAGGCAAATTTATCAGCCATCCTCAAAGAGTCACTCTACAAAGCCGGTGCTTCTTGTGCAGATGAAGTTTGAAGAGAAGTATCTTGATCTTTGACTTCTGGATTTGGATTAAACTGATTTTCACTTTTTGCAATGACAATTGTCGCTACGCTATTACCAATGATGTTCGTAATCGCTCTCGCTTCCGACATGAATCGATCTACCCCAATCAGAAGCGCCATGCCTTCAATGGGAATGACATTGTTCGGAATTGCGGCTAGTGTAGCCGCCAGTGTGACGAAGCCAGATCCGGTAATGCCCGCAGCACCTTTCGAAGTTAGCATCAGAACGCCCATGAAGGTCAATACCTGAATCCAATTTAGTTCTACACCATAGGCTTGTGCAATGAATAACCCTGCCATAGATAAGTAGATCGATGTACCGTCAAGGTTGAACGAATAACCAGTGGGAACAACGAGACCTACAACCGGCTTGGATGCGCCGAACTTCTCCAGCTTTTCCATTACGCGCGGCAATGCAGATTCAGAAGAAGATGTCCCTAATACAAGCAGCAGCTCTTCTTTAATGAATCTCAAGAGCTTAATTAAGCTAAACCCATACATTCTACAAATGGATCCGAGCACAATAAAGATGAACAATGCCATGGTTATATAGACGGACCCCATCATTTTACCGAGAGAAAACAATGAGTGTACACCGAATTTACCGATCGTATATGACATTGCACCAAAAGCAGCAATTGGAGAAAACTTCATAATGATTCCTACAATACGGAAGAAAATTTCATTCATTTTCTCTAAGAAATTCGTAACCGGTTTCACTCTGTCCCCAAGACCAGCCATCGCGAGGCCAAACAAGATAGAGAAGAATAGAATCGGCAGCATATCACCTTTGGAGAAGGCAGCCATCACATTATCCGGAACGATACTTGTAAGGAAATCGACAAAGCCGTGACTGCTTGCTGCCGCGTCTTTCGTATACTTCGCAACATCTGCAGCTTTCACACCAGCCGTGCTCATTCCTGCGCCAGGGCGAATGATGTACATGACAGCTACCCCGATAACCATTGCAAACGTAGTAATAATTTCAAAGTACAGCAGCGCCTTGCCGCCGATTCGACCTACTTTTTTCATATCCCCCATACCAGAGATCCCGATTACAATGGTAAAGAAAACAATTGGAGCAATGACCATCTTGATCATTTTCACGAACACATCGGAAAGAACTTTTAAGCTTTCCCCCTGGTGAGGGAAAAACTGACCGACCGCAATCCCGAGCACAATGGCTAACAGTACCTGCAGTGTTAGGTTTTTTCTAAGTTTCATTAGCATCGTATATCCTCCTTCGTCTCTATCTAAGCTAGGCTTGGACTTTCTCTTTGCGTCTTCTGGCGACCCCGTCTTCATAAGCCGCTTCTATAACTGCATCTCTCACTCGTTCCGCGACAGATTGATTAAACACACTTGGAATAATGTAATACTCATTCAACTCATCTTCTTGAACAACCGATGCAATCGCTTTGGCTGCTGCTAGCTTCATGTTCTCAGTCACTCTGGATGCCCTGCAATCCAGCAAGCCCCGGAACAAGCCTGGGAAGCACAGCACATTGTTGATTTGGTTCGGGTAGTCCGAACGGCCAGTAGCCATAACCCGCACATAAGGCTCTGCCTCTTCGGGGAGTATTTCAGGCGTTGGGTTTGCCATCGCAAAGACGATCGGATTTTCCGCCATCTTGGCGACGTCTTCTCTTTTAAGTACACCGGGACCCGATACGCCGATAAAAATATCTGCCCCTTCAATAACATCCGACAGCGATCCTTGAATCTGCTTCGGATTCGTATGTTCCGCGTACCATTGCCAAAACGGATTATCGTAAACGCCATCACGTGTGATAGCACCCTGTCGGTCGACACCGATAATATTTCGAACACCTGCAGCCATCAGCATTTTGGTGCAAGCCGTTCCTGCCGCGCCAACGCCGCAAAGCACGACTTTGCAATCCTCAAGCTTCTTGCCCACGATCTTAACGGCATTAAACAATCCTGCCAAAAGCACCACTGCTGTACCATGCTGATCATCATGAAATACGGGAATATCCAGTTCCTCGATAAGCCGTTGTTCAATCTCAAAGCATCTTGGTGCAGATATATCCTCTAGATTGATTCCGCCGAACGTCGGCGATAGCGCTTTCACGATACTTACAATTTCGTCAGTATCCTGTGTAGCCAGACATATTGGGAATGCATCAACACCAGCTAACTGCTTAAACAACATTGCCTTTCCTTCCATAACAGGCATAGCTGCTTCAGGTCCAATATTACCCAGACCAAGTACGGCAGTACCATCCGATATGACCGCGACTGTGTTGCGTTTGATTGTGAGTGTATGAGCAAGCGACGGCTTTTCGTGGATCGCCATGCACACCTTGGCAACACCCGGTGTATACACCCTGGAAAGGTCATCTCGATTTTTTATGGGGTACTTGGGACTCATTTCAATTTTCCCGCCCAAATGAAGCAGAAACGTTTGATCCGAAACATGAACGATTTTCACTCCCGCCAATTTGCGGATGGCCGCAGCAATCAATTCCGTATGCTTGTTATCGTATACATTGATCGTGATATCCCGAACCGTGATGTTTTTATCCGTTCTAACGACGTCAATCGCTATAATATCTCCACCTGCATCACTAATGGCCGTAGCCACACTGCCGAACGACGCGGTATCCTTATCCAATTCTAATCTCAAAATAATACTTGTATTAACTCCCGATGGGATTGACACGTTCTTCACCTCAAGCGATATTAGACTTTGTTGTATCTATTTCTGTTCTCATGATATCGCTTTCAAAAGAAGGCGTGAAGAATTTGACCATATTGGTACTTATGGTCTTTTTGGTCTTCACTTTGACTTATGATCTTTTATCCTCTGCCATCCATACATACCTGTTAATCGGGCGCCCAATCCCGCCATATTCAAGGTCTAACTTCACCTGCTTGTTCTTCTCTAGAAAGTCCAGATACCTACGTGCCGTAACTCTTGCCAATCCCACGCCCTCGGCTACTTCCTCAGCGGATAAGGATTTATGCTGCTGCATTAGAAACAGCATGACTTGTTTCATCGTCAGTGCTTGCAGACCTTTAGGCAAATCCATTTGCACACTAAACGTAGCTGATTCAGGAATTGGTTCTCCCCCGTTGTTACCATGTAATAATTGATCCAATTCAACTTGTGATAGTGTAGATTCTTTACCTAATCTACTCTTCATCATTCGGTAATTTTCCAGCGCCTCTCGGACCCGTTCAAACTTAAAAGGCTTCATGATATAGTCCACTGCTCCCTGATGAAGCATCCGCTGGATCGTTGGAATGTCATTAGCGGCCGTAATTACAATCGCATCTGTATTCAACTGTTCATTTCGAATCTGCTGCAGCAATTCGGTTCCATTTTGCCCCGGCATATAAATATCAAGAATAACGAGGTCTGGCTTCAAATCACGAACTTTCTCGATACCATCTATGCCATTGGACGCTGTCCCTATAATTTCAAAGCCGGGAACCCTCTCAACAAATTGCCTATTCACTTCAAGAACCATCGGATCGTCCTCAATCAGTACGACTCTGTACATGAGTTTCTTCCTCTCTTGTGTGCATGGGGAAAGTGAGAATAAAGCTCGTCCCCACGCCAACCGTAGACTCCACTTCCAGATGAGCCCTGCATTTATTCACAATATTATGGATTAAATACAAACCAATGCCCCTGCTTTCGCCTACATTTGTGGAAAAGCCTCGCTCAAACATGCGTTGTTTGGTTTCCTCACTCATGCCTTTTCCATTATCCTCGACCAAAATTGATAAGATATCATCATCCTGTTCAATGCTGATAAAGACCTCTTTCGTGCCTTCCTTCTGCTTCAGGGCATCAAACGCATTCTCAATCAGATTCCCCAAGATGACCACAATGTCGTGCTGATCCAAATTATCTGGAAATCGTATCAACCTGCTTGCTCGGTCCAAACGAACTTCAACGCCCAACTCTCTGCCGCGGCTTATTTTCCCTAAAAGTAAGCCAGCAGCGCTCTCATTGGCTATCTTGCTCGAGACAAAGCTGCTAAGCTCAGATTGCGCCTCCATCGTTTCGAATAAATAATCCAACGCCTTCTGCTTATGATCAAGTTGGATCAAACCACCGATGGTGTGCAGCTTGTTCATATATTCATGATTCTGTACACGAAGTGCATCAACAAATGCCCTTACTCCGGTCAACTCTTCAGCGATTTTCGTCACCTCAGAGCGATCCCGAAAAATAGCTACTGCGCCAACCGTTTGATGGCCTACTTTAATAGGAACCCGATTACTCAAAATATGAGCCGGACCAACATGCAGCTCTTGGTTGTAAATAGCATGATTGAGCTGTAATATTTCTGGAAGTCTCGTATCTGGCAGCACTTCCCGAATATGGCGTCCGAGTACTTCCCCTTCGACTTGAAGCATTTTTTTGGCGTTATCGTTAAATACCGTAATGTTTTCACGGCTGTCTATGGCAATAACGCCTTCATGCATCGCATTGAAAGTGGCGGTTCGCTCTACGAGCAGCTGGGCGATTTCCTCGGGTTCCAAGCGAAACATCTGCTCCTTAATGTGCCTAGAGAGCATCCACGAACCCAAAATACCAAAGAGCAAAGACAAAAATACCGTCACATAAATTTGCCCCCGCATGTCGAGAATGATCCCGGTAAGTCCCGGCACCAGCTTCCCCACCAATACGACACCTACCTGTTCGTGCTGCTCATTCATGACCGGAACGAAGGCTCTAAGCGCTGTCCCTTGTTCTCCTTTTGCCCTGGAAAGATACGTATGCTCGGCAAACGCAGCATGCTCGTCCTCCCCCTGCGAATGCTCTCCGATCCGGGAGGATGAAGGATGAGACCAACGAATACCGTTCATATCCATGACAACAATATAATCAACGTCATTAATGATCCGTAGACGTTCAGTGATCGGATTAATTTCCTGCCTTCTGCTCTGTTCCGTTAGCCCGCTGATAATTGAAGGCAATTGGGTAACCGTGCGCGCAGTAACAAGCAGTCTCTGTCCAAGCTCTTGTTCCTGTAAGTGAATCACACGGCCTATTAAAATGATACCGCCGATACATATCGCAAATAATACGATACCGAACGACAGGATCGTAATTTTCCAATTCATACGAAGACCCTTAATCTTCAAAGCCGATCACTCACTTTCTAGCTTATCGTTTATTTCTAAGATCCTCCTACATTATGTTACACTGAATTTACGATATAAAACAGCTGGGGGTCCGTATGAAAACGTTTGTCGGTATCACTATGTTTCTTTTAATCGGCCTCCTGACAGCGTTGGGATTCGGTTTCTCCTGGCAATTTAATAACGGGCCGCTCGTGGGTGATGATGAGCAGATCGGACTCGGCCGACAAACGGTCATTCGATTCAGCTTTAGTGTAGCGGAGAATACACCCAAAGGTTTAGCCGCTCAAGAGTTCGCCCGATTAGTTAAAGAAAAAACAAATGACACCATCAAAGTAGAGTTGTTTCCGAACAGTACTTTATACAATGAAACGGAAGAAGTTGCGGCTTTGCAGGGAGGCAGCATTCAAATGATTGCGCCAAGCTTCTCAAATATATCCGAGGTCGTACCTGAGTGGATGGCGATGGACCTCCCATTTGCTTTCCAAAATGAAGAGGCTGTAGAAAAGGCGTTCCGAGGCAAGATCGGAGATATCCTAATGCGCAAACTTGAAGAAAAAGGCATTATCGGTCTAAGTTTTTGGGCAAATGGCTTTCAGCAGATGACCTCGGGCCGCGGCATGCTCGTCCATCCGGAAGATTTTCGAGATTTGACATTTCGAATTCTTCCTAGCAAGGTTATTGAATCCCAATTTCGTCATCTGAATGCAAAGACAGTCCCCATTCCTTTTAACCAAGTTTACCGCAGTATGGAATCCGGTCTGGTAGACGGTGGAGAGAATACGATTTCGAACATCTACTCTAAAAAGATGTATCAAGTCCAAAAATATCTAACCATAAGCAATCATGCTTATCTAGGTTATGGCGTGCTAATGAATAAGGTATTTTGGGAGAAGCTATCCGCTGATCAGCAAAAAACGATTAATGAGGCCATGCAGGAAACGACGGTTTGGGCTAACCAAAATGCGATCGAGATCAACCGTAAACAATGGAACGAGCTGCAGAGGATTGGCCAGATGAACGTTCACCTCCTATCCAAAGAGGAACGGGATGAATGGCAGCAAGCGCTTGAACCTGTCTATGAAGAAGCTGGGTCCTATCTTAGTAAAGATCTTATGGATGCCGTGAACGAACTCAGACGCGAGAGCACTAAAGAGCAATCGGGGTTATACTAAAAAAAGGCGCTGCAGCGTGAGAAGAGACAATCTTATCTCTACTCACACTGCAGCGCCTTATCTATTATTTATGAACAAATTGCCGCTTCATATCGTAAGGAGGCACTGATAACAGGCAATTCATTAACTAAACCAAGCTGTTTAAATACATGCAAGCTGCTGTTAACCGTCATCGCATTCATATGAGGATACTTATCGATCAATGCTTCACATATGTCTTTGACCGTTGTGTAACTGCCCTGCTCATATAGAAACGTAAGTATTGCACACCGCTGCGGTGTTAAAGGTATGTTTTTGGCGCGCATTCGCTGCAGCGCTTGATTCAGATCATGTTGTACCATGATGGGAACCTCCTCTTCGTTTTATTGGCATTTAATTTATTTATTTATTTATTTATTTATTTATTTATTTATGATGACCATTAGCGGTTCAAATGTTGTAAGTAACCTGAAATATCTACGTTCAAGCCTGCTGCCAAGCTTTCTCCCAGCCCGCTATCGGCTCTGTAGAAATTGCAGATCGCCAGCAGCTTCGATTTCTCGTGAACAGAGGAGAGATCACCTACTAGATTCGAAATGAAATTGGCTTGCTCCTGCTCGCTGAAGCTGCGGAATGTGTCTCCGGCTTGTGCGAAATCATTCGTTTTCGCGATTTTTTGTCTAACAACAGTTCCATTGATGGGTGCTGTGCTGTCGCGGAATTCAGGCGCTTCTTTCGGTGCATCGGCATGACGAGTCGGCTCATAATTCACACTGCCAGGCTGCGGCTTCATTTGCATAGCGCCATCGCGCTGGTTATTTTGCACGGTTGCATAAGGGCAGTTCACCGGAATTTGCAGGTAGTTGGCACCGAGACGGTGTCTTTGTGTATCTGGGTAGGAGAAAAGCCGTCCTTGCAGCAGCTTATCTTCTGAGGGCTCGATCCCTGATACCAATACACTTGGCGCAAATGCTGCTTGCTCCACATCAGCAAAAAAGTTCTGTGCGTTGCGGTTTAACGTCATCGTCCCTACTTTTTGCAAAGGTATCAGATCTTCTGGCCACACTTTTGTTGGATCCAGCGGATCGAAATCGTAAGCATCCAAATCCTCAGGCTGCAGCAGCTGCACATGCAGATCCCATTTCGGGAATTCGCCGCGATCGATGTGGTCGTACAAATCTCTTGTCGCATGGCTGAAATCCTCGCCCTGAATGGCTGATGCTTCGGCTTTGCTCAAATTGCGAACGCCTTGATGCGGTTTCCAATGATATTTCACATACACATAATTCCCTACGGAATTAATCCATTTAAACGCATGAACACCGAAACCATTCATTTCACGATAATTCGCTGGTGTGCCATAGTCCGAGAATACCCAAGTCAGCATATGCGTCGATTCTGGTGTCAGTGACATGAAATCCCAATAGCGGTCGGGTGTCTGAACATTCGTGTCAGGCGCTGGCTTCAAGGAGTGAACCATATCAGGGAATTTCATCGCGTCGCGGATAAAGAAAACAGGCAGATTATTGCCGACTAGATCGTAATTGCCTTCTTCTGTATAAAATTTAACCGCGAAACCACGTGGATCCCGTGCTGTTTCAGGTGACCCTTGACCATGAATAACGGTGGAAAAGCGTACAAATACCGCCGTTTCTTTACCCGCTTCAGCTAGAAAGCCCGCTTTCGTATAGCGTTTCATTGAGTTCTCAACCGTAAAAGTTCCAAAAGCTCCCGCTCCACGCGCATGAACCACACGCTCCGGAATACGCTCCCGATCGAAATGAGCGATCTTCTCTAATAAGTGGTAATCCTCCAAAAGCGTCGGGCCATTCTGGCCTGCTGTCCGTGAGTTCTGGTTATCGCCTACAGGCGCACCCTGGTTCGTTGTTAGGTGGTTATGGGACATCTGCATTCTCCTTCGTAGGTAAGATTGTAATAAAATAGCACATCGCTTATTTATAATAATTATTATGTAATACCTATTTTATTTTAATTGAGAAGAGTTGTCAATAAGACTTTCTTTTCTAAGCAGTTGAAAAAAGGCCATTAAGTACACCGCACATGCAGGGAACTTAACAGCCTTCAAAACCATTTAAGCCAAAGAACCAATTGTCCACACTGCTCCCCATCAGTAATACATGAAAAGCGTGCGTTTGACCACCTAGTCCGCATCCAGAAAATCCTGATACGTCATTTGCTTAAACCTTTCTTTCCAAGGAGAGATAGCTTGCAAATTCTCATAAATCTCTTCCGCCTTTTGAATGCAAACAGATTGGACAATTCGGGCATATTCCATACATCCGGAATCATGAATCATTTGCAAAAAATCCTCTTTCTCTTCCAAAAGGAAATCTACGGTAATTTCACCCTCATAATAGGCCTTCAATTGGCTGAATGCCGTATCTTCAATGGAAAGTAAATACAACACAGGAAGCGTTCGTTTCCTTCCAATCAAATCGTTTTTCACATCAAACCGAATTAGATCTCTCATATCATTTTGAATTTGATGAATAAGGCCGATACAGTCAGCTAATTGATGAATCTGTTCAATCGTTTCTTCCGAGCATTCTAAAGAGGAATAGCCCATGAAACAGGCAAGCCGGTATAAGGAACCTGATTTCTCTTGCGTCATCATCAGATATTCATCTATGGTTGATATTGTATTGGTTACATCTTTTTGTTGGCCATTAATCGATCTCGAAATGATCTTACTTACCTCGACCAGCATCATATCTTTGACCTGTAAGTGCCCCAATTCACCTAACACTCCCATGAATAACGCCATAACAGCATTCAACGTAATGGCTTGTGGACATTGCATCCATGGCTTACTCCCTTGATCTTGATCCTGCAAATCATCCATAATATCCAAAGTGAGAATGACCAGTTCCGTCACCGCAGCAAGTCGATGAATGTGAGGCGAGTCTCCTCCTAACATCTTGTGCATGCAAATCGTGATCTTAGACCATGTACAGTTTTCTTTTTCTTTGTCATCTATAAAAGATTTAAGCAGAGTATTTAAATCTTCTACATAAATATAGTCATCAATAACACGATGCATATGCTGCTGGATGTCCTGCATCATTTCCTCCCCTAAACTTGCGTGTAATACTTGCTTTTAATAAACTTTTCTAGTGCTTCTGTTCTTGATTTGGCGCCCCATTTGTCGTAAATCTTACGTAAATAATTATCGACAGTTCGCTTGCTCATAAAGATGCGTTCTGCAATTTGATCGTGCGTCGCTCCCTTGACCAGCATGTTCATCATGAGTACTTCTTCCTCTTGTAACACACAGTCATCCTTCGTATATTCTCCACTTATTTGCATCTGGTGAAAGAAAGATAACGGCAGCATCGTATGGCCATCCAACATACAATTCACCATATTTTTAATTGTTCGTTCGCTCGACTCCTTCGATAGAACGCCGCTTACTTTGATTTCGATTAATTTATTTAAGATGCCCGTCACATCGATTCCCGTAAAAATAACAATATGCATATTCGGATAAATGTCCTTTAACTGAGCAGCGACTTCTGTGCCGGATAGATCAGGAAGTTGATAATCAAGAAATACGAGACCAGGCTGATGCAGCTCCACTTGTTCCAAGCATTGTTTGGCATTAGAGACAACGCCGATCACTTCAATCCCATCGATCTCTTCTAACAAAGATTTGGTCGCACGTGCAAATAAAGGATGATCGTCGACAACCAATGTCTTAACAACTTCAATCATGCGGAAATCACCTCCTCAGTGGGTATCGTAATGATAAACTTCGTTCCGTTTCCTTTTTGTGTATTGAGCTCAAAATGTCCACCCACGTGCAAGACTCTGCTTCTCATTTGTTCGATCCCCATGCCTGATGCGCCAATCTCCAGGTGAACTTCGTTACTGTCGTGAAATCCCACTCCGTTATCCTCATAAAATAACCAGAAACGAAAATCTATTTCCATGATATGGAACTTCACTTTGGAAGCCTGCGAATGTTTTTTTGCATTATTAAGCAGCTCTTGGACGATTCGGAATATATGCCGTTTCGTAAGCAAATCTTTGGTTTCGATGACAGCAGCATGTCCTGCTTGAAATTCAAGCTCAAATGGCGTTGTATATGACTCCTTTTCCAAGTACATCTTCAGTGTTTGAATCAGACCTACCTCTTTTAGCAAATGGGGATTTAACTCAAAGCAGCTTTGGCGAAGGCTGGCATTAATCATTTCCACAAAATTATTCATGTTTTTCAACTGTACCTGATCTTCTTGATGCATCGTTGACTTATCTGCGAGCGTGGATATTCTCCTTTTGAGAAAGAAAAGATCCTGCATCGTCGTATCATGAAGATCGCTAGCAATCCGAATTCGTTCCTCTTCCTGAAGTTCAAACATCACCTTACGAAACCATTGAATATCCTGCGCTGCGCTTTCACTAGGAAGCTGGGAAGCAAATTGGTGCAACCTGGCTGTTAACTTGCGAATCAAGTGGACATTCTCCAAGCTAACTTCCAAATAGGTCGTAATTAGCTGCAGCCACTGCCGCTCTTCCTTCGCAAGCAATGTGTTCGTCTTTTTGCGCGTCATAATCAAATAACTCGTATACTCTTCATGGCTATTCATCTCTATGCATGTATAAAGTGGATGATCGAGCAAGGATGACGAGTTTACAAGCTGCTGAACTTCTGAAGTATCTATTTCCCCTTCGTAAATGATCTCGGTATCGTTCTTATACTGGAACACAATAGCTCCACCCATCACCTGAAGTGTACCAACAATATCCACGAGGATGATCTCTTTCAACTCACGGAAACTGGAAATGGTCCCAAGATTTTTGGAAATTTTCTTCAAAGCAAATTGCAGGGCGTATTTTCTTGGGAACAAAAACGGTTCAAGCCGCGTTGTCCAATACTCGGCTGCATACAGAACCGACGAAACAAGAATAATGGAACCAATGAATATGAATAAAATTTGTTTATCATCTACTTCTTGGCCAAATAAGAAAACATACGCCCCTGTAAACAGGCTGACGGGAATGATCGCCATTAAACTAGCGAACATAAAACGCCTGATAACAAGCCCGATATCATACAACTGATTGGAAGCAATCAAATAGGCAAATGAAATGGGGAAAACCAAAATAAGCCCGCTTGTATACCTTCCATTTAAAATTTGTTGTCCCGTAATTAGTTGAGGAAGTAAGGAGAAGCAGATGGCCGGTAAAAAAGAGATCAACAATGACAACCATACACTCTTAATAATGCTCGACACGTAGGATTGTTGTTTTCGAACTTTAGCATGCAGAAATGTCAAAACACTCATATTGAAAACAAAGCCAATAATGAAAAAGACTAAGGTTACGGAGCCATCATAACGAAACACCTTGGCCATCGGAGGATAAAAGTATAGGCTTCTTATAGCAAGTGCTATGATTACGATGGCATACAAATATTTTAAAATTCGAGTTGGCAATTCCATATTGCCTTTTTCCTTGAAAAAGATAACTAAAAAATGCAAAAAGATAATCGGCAGAGCCATCATAAAGCTGGCGATCAACAGCTTTCCAATAACATCTCCCCTTACAGAGGCACCCAGACTCATATAAATGATAGCCATGGTTAGAAAAACAGCAGCGAGCAGCTTGGCTGATGGAGAACGGCGCATTTTCATAAAAAGCAAAACAGCCATGAACAGACAAACGCCTTCCTCTACTAACGGAACCATATCGTAGAAGGTAGTGCTATTCCTGTTTACCACTATTTCGTACTCAAGCCCGTCTCTTGAAATCAGTAACGAGCGAGCTTTCTCTATCGCTTTCCATTTTTGAATGGTCGGAGATTCATCAGGAAGCTTGCCATCCACTTGCTTGACGATATCCCCAAGCTTGAGGTTTAGCTTTGCACTCGCGCTTTCCGGAGTCATCTCCTGGATCACCCATTGTTGTTGTGGAGTCAATTCGACATAAACCCCGATATAAGGGAAATGAAAGGTAATGAACGAGCACCAAATCTGCAATACAATGAAAATTGACACACACAACCCTATTGCATATTTTTTTCTCATCCACCATCATCCTCCATTTATTTGCTATAATACATGTGTAGTCCAATCGTATAAGAAAGAAGTGATCCTATGCCGGTCATCCAGTTAACCCCGAAATTGCAGCAAGCCGTTCACATGTTAAAACGTAACGAATTGCGCGAAGATGCAAGCCCTTTCTTAACTGAGCTATCGTTATCTAAAGTAGAATCTGCCGCAGCGGTTAGAACCTTTAATCGTCCAGCAGAGGCTAGGCAGAAAGATCTAGTAAAACTCGCAGGTGATTGGTGGTAAACTCTAGTATTATTTTACCAAATTAAAAAAGGATTGTATAATTAGCCTCCCGCTAATCATGCAATCCTTTTTTTCGTCTTCATGCATTTCTTTTTGCATGTTTTACACAAGTACGAAAAATAGGTTGAAATCAGTGAAATGATTTATGTGATGCCCTCGAAACAAGTTAACTTTATGATAATAAGTATATATATGGAAAACCACACTTGATTCTTTGTATGGATGAGAAGAAAGGAGTTCAACGGTATGAAAGATAAAATAATGAGCCGATGGAGTACCTATGAGCCCTTCTATATCGAACTAGCTGATAAAAAGATCGTCGATATTGTCATCACAAATCATGCCCATAGTCGATGGACCACTCGTGTGGAAGGTGAACAAACAAAGCTTGAGGATATATGTAAGTATTTGTGGGATAAGCTTAAGAGTGGCAAAATAGCACCGTACTACCGCAAGGAAGAAGAAGTATACGTTATCGACGATGATTTACTAATGGTCGTACAATTTACTGAAGTAGAGAATGAAACCGATCTGACTGGCAAACCCTTACATAGAATGATTGTCATCACCTTCCTCGGATTTATGTCTAAAACCATGGAATTGCGTGACTTACGAACCTATTATTCTTGGCTGCGCCATTCCAGAAGAATGACGCTAATGAAGAATAATAGGAAAAAAAGATAATCCGGAAAAAAAGCGCTGCGACGCAGGGGAGAAGAACTACTCCCATGCGCCGCAGCGCTTTAATTTAACCCCTAAGCCGTCCCAAAGGTGACGCCCAGCTCCCGAAGCCGCTTGCGGTACGCGATGCTCAAGCGATCTGTATTCAGATGCAGCTCCGCCTGAAGATCGAGCGGAAGCAGCTCTGGCTTCTGGTTTTCGACCATCTCACGATCCTGCTCAATGAGCAGATCCTGAAATTGAACGAAAACCTCGTCAGGTTCCTTATAAGCATAGTTCCTCTGCTTCAACATGAACGCTTTGCTCATCTGCTCCGTTTCAGGCAGCACCATCAAGAACAACCGAAAGATATGATCCGTATCGCGATCTCTTTTGGTAAATGCGACACAGAGCGGACCGAACACTTCATATACATATCGACTATGTACGCCGCGCCCCGTTCCATCCGGATCGGGTTGATAGACGACGATTTCCTCTGAAGTAAGGACACCGTCCTCCTCGTAAACCTGATAATCCCCAATTTCGGCAAATTCACTATTACCAAGCAGACCTTCATGTACAAACATCAAGTGGGATACATCGAGGAAGTTCTCTATGATACGAGGTCCTGCAGCTTGCAGAATGTAAGGTCCCATGATGACTTCTTTGAAGCCGTCAGGGATATACGCACTCACTTTTGGCAGAGAATGAACCGGTGTACCTAAGCTAACCCAGATGAAACCGTGTGCCTCTACACATGGGTAGACGAACGCTTTCGCCTTGGAGGGAATTGCTCGATCCGCGGGCAGAGACGGAATTCGCGTACAAGTACCGCAGCCGTTGTAGGACCAACCGTGGTAAGCACAGACGAGTTCATCCCCCTTCACTTTGCCCAGCGATAACGGTACTCCCCGATGAATGCATAAGTCCTTGAAGGCGTGAACACCTTGCGAAGTACGGAATACAGCCACTTTTTCACCTAACACGATGACAGGTATAGGCTTTTCTAACAGATCTGACGACAACAACACCGGATGCCACTCGTCAATCAAAGCAATATCTTGTATCGTCATCGTCCTAACGTCCTCTCCTACTTATTTAGGAATGACACCTTTAATGCCCTTAACAAACCAGGTTGTACCCAAAATCTCTTCGTCTGTCATCTTTTTACCCTGTTCAAAACGCGTCTTGCCATCTTGATCCACGATAGGTCCTTGGAATACTTCGAAGGTACCGTTCAAGATATCTTGCTTCTTCTTCTCAACAAGAGCTTTAACGTCGGCTGGCACATTTTTACCTAGAGGCGCTATATTTGTAATGCCTTCTTTCATGCTTCCGAAATACGAGCTGGATTTCCAAGTCCCATCCATGACACTTTTAACAGTCTGCACATAGTAAGGTCCCCAGTTCCATTTCGGGTTAGAAATATACGTCTCAGGCGCAAATCTGCCCATATCCGAATCGTTTCCGATCCCCCACACCTTGCGTTCCGCTGCCGCTTGAATACTTGCAGGTGAATCTTGGTACGCAGCCAAAACGTCAACACCTTTATCCAGCAAAGAAATCGCAGCTTGCTTCTCTGTCGCCGGATCGAACCAAGTATTGCTCCAGACCACAGACACATCAATGTCCGGATTAACGCTTTGTGCGCCAAGGGTAAAAGCATTAATGGTATAAATAACTTCTGGGATTGGGAATGCACCGACATAACCCATGTGATTGTTCTTGGTCATTTTACCTGCTGCCATACCTACGAGATAAGCACTTTGGTATTCGCGCCCCATATATGTTCCTAGGTTAGGCAGTGTTTTATAGCCAGTTGCGTGTAGGAAAGTGACCTTCGGGTGCTTTTGAGCTACATTATACATCGGGTCCATATAACCAAAAGACGTTCCGAAAATAATATCGTTCTTCTGTGCTAACTCTTCAAAAACACGCTCCGCGTCAGGACCTTCAGGTATATTTTCAACCGTTGTCGCTTTGATGCCGAGCTCTTTTTCCAACATTAAACGGCCTTGATCATGCTCATAGGTCCAGCCTCCATCACCGGGAACTCCGATATAGACAAAGGCGACTCTAGGCAGCTTTTTTTCCACTGATGACGGTGTTGCATTGGCAGCTTGGGTTGAAGCAGGGGATGCATTAGGTGCGGTCGTGGTGCTAGTCGTAGTTGATTGTCCAGAGCAAGCGGTTAGGATCATAAGTAAGATAGCTGTTAAGGAAAACGTCCATTTTTTTGTCATAATGGCTTCTACCCCTCTCTTTTTATCGACAAACCACATCTTTCTACAGCTCTGAAAATGCCTTCATAGCCCGTGCATCGGCATATATTGCCGCACAGCGCCTCTTCGGCCTCCGCCCTAGTCGGGGTAGGATTCTTTTCCCATAAAGCCGTAAGAGTAACGATCATACCCGCCGTACAATAACCGCACTGCAGCCCTCCTTCCTCTAACATAGCTTGCTGAACGGGATGCAGTTCTTCTCCTGCCGATATTCCCTCAATGGTCGTTACTTCCTTACCCGCCGCTTGATAAGCCATGAGCAGACACGAATTAACGGGTTTACCATCAAGCAGTACCATGCAGGCGCCACATCGTCCAATCTCACAAGAAACTTTGGTTCCTGTTAAAAGCAAGTCATCGCGCAGAATATCCGACATCCGTTTGGAAGCAGGAACCGGTACCGCGACAGCCTTACCGTTAATGGAACATTCAAGCACATAAGTTGTATTAATCAATGGCCTCCACCCCTTCTAACCAGTCGATGGACTGCACGATGTTTTCCGGTGAAATCGGAAGTCGATTTACCCAAATACCCGTTGCTTGCCGGACCGCTGCGGTAATGGCCGGGGCCAAACCGACGGAACCGATTTCGCCAACCCCACGCGGGCCAAATGTATCACCCTCTGGCAAATCTTCGATCGCTTCTACCCGAATGGTATGAGGGCTATCCTTGAAGGTAGGAACTAGGTACGTGTCCAAGTTATGCCGGACGTAATTGCTGTCCTTCATGACGGCATCCTCGGTCAACGTATATCCCAGCGCCATCACGCTGCCGCCCTCGATCTGTCCGAGGAACCCCATCGGATTAATGACAGGACCTGCTGCAATGACGTGATCGGTTTGCAGCACCTTCACTCGCCCCGTCAGCATGTTCACTTCCACTTCCACGATGACGGATGCGTAGGAGTATAAATAATGAGCGCCGATCAGGCCTTCCGGCGTCGTCGGGTAGTCGAACTCCGTATGCGCGACGATCGGCTTGGCTGCTGCCTCTGCAGCCTCCGCCAACTCCGCATACGTCACAACCGGCATGCCCGATTCATCGCCCTTGCGATGAATCCCGCCTGCGCCGGTTGCCAGCTCTTCGGCTGCGAGGCCGACGAGTGCAGACGCCTGCTGAAGCAGCGCCTGCACGAACGGCGGCTTCAGCCGCTGCAGTGCGCGCCACATCATCGTGGTGGCGCGTGAAGCGGTGCTGGATCCGCTGCTCGGCACGCGATCCGTATCGCCGATGACGATGCAGATGTCCTCGGCGGCGCAGCCGAAAAAGTCTTGCAGCATCAACGTGAGCGCTGCGTAGAGCCCTTGCCCGAACTCCTCGAAGCCGAAGGAGGCCTGGATCTTGCCCTCCGGCGTAAGCTCGATGCGTCCGCCGGAGTGATCCGGGATGCCTAGGCCGAGCCCGGCGCCGTGCATCACCATAGCTGCGCCGACGCCTCGGCGGAGCCACGGGGCTTGATCCTCGCCCTTGTCATCCCGCTCTTCAGCCTGCAGCCTCTCCGCTTGATCTCGCTGCTTCTCTCCCTCGCCTTCCCGCTCCAACTTCCCGCGATTCGCCCAGAGCGGCGACTCCTTCACCTTGCTCCACACTTGGTTCGCGCCCTCGGTTTGCACAATCTTCTGCCCCATCGGTCCCGGGTCGCCTGAAGCGCGCAAGTTCAGCTTGCGCAGCTCCCAAGAGTCCATGCCTAACTTCTCAGCTAATCGCTCGATTTGGCTCTCAACGGCAAAAATCACCTGATTGCCGCCGAAGCCCCGAAACTCACCGGATACACCGTTATTCGTATATACACTCATCCCCTGAACATCTACATTCGCGATGTTATAGGGTCCTATCGCATGTTCCGTTGCAAAATTCAAAACCTCACAACCCAAGGTTGCATAGGCGCCTGTATCAGCAAGAATGCTGACTTGATGCGCGACGAGACGTCCCTCTTGATCCACGCCGGTCTTCATCCTAATCCGCATAGGATGCCGTTTGATGCCAGATATGACCGATTCACGACGTGAATTGTGCATTTTGATCGGAGATCCCGTCTTTAATGCCATCAGGGCACCGAAGGGCTGCACATTGAGCTCATCCTTACCGCCGAACGACCCGCCAATCGGACTAGATACTACCCGAATTTGCTCCTCAGCCATCCCTAGAATCCTTGACAGCTGCATCCGATCCTTGTAACCATGCTGCGTCGGCGAGTAAACCGTCAATCGGCCGTCATCCTCTGGGATAAACAAGCCGCCTTCCGTTTCCATATAGGTGTGCATTTGACGAGGTGTAAAATACGTCTCCTCAACAAGATGTGCACATCCCTCGAACGCCGTTTCTGCCTCCCCATGCTTTAAGCTGGTTCGATGAAGCAGATTGCCATCGGGATGCAGCCTAATCGCACCCGCATCTAGCGCCGTTTCTGGATCATCTACAACAGGCAATGGCTCATAAACAACCTCAATCAGGCTAAGCGCATATTCAGCGATCTCTTCCGTGTCCGCAGCTACCGCCGCCAAAGCGTCCCCAATGTAACGAACGCGATCATGACAGAACACAGGCTGATGCGGGAAGGCAATGCCGAATAAATTCATCCCAGGCACATCCTCTGCCGTTACCACGACGCGCACACCCGGTGTCATTATCGCCTTGCTAATATCGATGGAAAGAATCCATGCATGAGGGTAACGACTGCGAAGCACTTTCCCATGCAGCATGCCGGGTGCTGTTAAATCCGTGAGATATCGGAGCTTTCCGGTTACCTTCTCTTCACCGTCAGGTCGGATAATCCACTTTTTTGCATACGTATCACGACCTAGGAGCATCCGCTCCGCCCCCTTTTTGCCACGCTTTATAGCATTCAGAAACGATGAGATTAGCCGCTGTCTGCTTGCGATAAGTAACACCAGCATAATCATCAGCCACAGCATCAAATTCCGCGAATACTGCCTTATGCAGATACTTCAGAAGCTCCTTGGATAAAGGCTGGCCGATGGCAGCGGCTTCCTGCTCCTTAAACCTTGCTGGAACAGCGCTTCCTCCACCCGCAGCTATCGCAATGCTAGTAAGGGTTCCATCCTTTCCTAGAGACAGCCTTCCAGCTACCGTTACAACCGATGGGGTGAACGCTTCTCTTCGTCCCACCTTCAGATAAAACTCATACTTACTCTCCTCTTCCAACGGAACCGCCGATGGCACCACGATACCTGTCATTACCTCGTTCTGAGATGAAATAGGACTTTCCAGCCACTCGGTCAGCGCCAGTGAACGTTCATTCTGTCCATCCGAGCAAATGATTTGGGCATCCATGACAAGTAATACAGGAATGAGATCCCCCGTTCGTGACATTACGTTACCTCCGATAGAGGCTAAATTCCGTACAGAGGGCGCTGCGATCTCAGAGCAGGCTTGCACTAAGAGTCCGCATCTTTGCCTAACCAGCTCATTCTTCATCAAATCTGCTAAACAAACAGCTGGCCCTATATGAATGTGTCCAAGAGAATCCACCGTTAATCCCGATAGCGATGAGATATTACCAAGGCTAATCAGATGCTGTGGGAGCGGTGAAATACCGTTTTCCCAGCGAGTGCGGAGCCAGGTGCCCCCAGCAATGAGTACCGAGTCATCTCCCCATTTATGCTTCATGCGCATGGCTTCCGCTACACTCGTAGGCTGCCATACTGAAGGCTGCTGCTCTGGCAACTGGTAGAAAGGAACTGACATGTACAACCCTCCTTAAATCACAATAGATACGAGGTTACTGGATGAATCTATTCGCGGTTGTATGATGTTGTAAAAAGTGCAACAATTTCTGCCTAAATCTCGCCTCTCACTCTTCGTTGTTGCACTATGTACAACAATTTGGTCCTATTCAGGCCATTTCGCAACAAATGGGCTCGAAATGTTGTACAAACTGCAACTTCAAGGTGCAAAATAGCCTTTAGACGTTTGAATTGTTGTAGAAAATACAACATTGGTAACCACGATAGCCCATCTACCCTCACGAAAGCTGAATGACTCTAAATCGAACTTTGGAGTTATACCTACGTATGGCAATTCACTTGATTGCTACTTCACGCTATTTCGTTTTATTTAGACATCCTTACTTAAGAAGCGTTACTGAGTTTCCCAATACTTCGTTTTTCAAAAGCCATCCGTATATAAATTAGATATACTATAAACAATTTTCAAAAACTACGTCAACTTTCTTGACATGATTTTGTGTGTTTGTATAAAAAAATAGCACATTATTAGTAATAATGCACTCACTCCGTTTTTTATGTTATTTAAGTTCACATATATTGGTGCGAAAATAATATTTTAGCCTGTTCATACCGATCCAAGGTATCAATATCCATAAACTTCAACTGGTTTTCCTCTTCTACAACTTGACCGCGGTACGCTGGCAAGTGAAACAAGGATCGCGCTCCGGCATCCCCTTCCAATGCAGCCGCCGCCGGCCACATCCCTCGCCCCAAAATAACAGGAGGCTTCGGCATCCCCTTATCCCCGCTGGCGATATAATCATAGCCCGCTTCCTTATTAAACATATTCGTAAGGCGAATTAACATCTCTCCATCTACGAAAGGCTGATCTGCCAACAGGACTAAGATGCCATCTGCACTCATCTCTTCCGCCGCCTGGATCCCCGTGCGCAGCGAGTGTGCCATCCCGCTTTCGGCGTCCGCACATATCTCAATACGGCATCTGCCTAATAATATATGCATATGAGCTTCTTCCGGTAACCAATCCAAGGAATCACCAACACGCACGACAACAACCACACTATGCAGTTCGGAATGAAGAGCTTTCAGCAAAGCAACACCGCCAAGCCGTACGCCTTCAGCCATTTCTAACGACTGCTTCGCTGTCCCCATCCGTCTGCTGCTGCCTGCCGCCAAGTAAACACCAACGACCTTCTTCTTCACAGCGCTCACCAAGGGCGGCAGCTTTGGATATCTCGCCCCATGGCTGCAGAGGAGCCCCACTCTCCAGTCGTGCGAACACCACGCTTAATACGTATCAATTCAGCTACTATGCTGACTGCATTTTCAACAGGGCCTTCCGAGCCAATATTTAAACCAACGGGATAGTGCAGCCAATCCGGCCGCTCTAATCCTTCAAGCATCTTCTCCGTTCGATCCCTCGAACCCATGATACCGAGGTAATGCAGGCTTGATTCCATAACTCCTCGTACGAATGCTGCATCCTTCTCAAACTGGTGACTCATGACAATGACATAATCCTGCGCATTCAGCTTCAATTGTTCCACCAACTGCTCTGGAAAAGCCACGACCGTCTCCGATTCCGGAAAACGCTCCGCATTGCAGAAAGCTTCCCGCCAGTCCGCTACGACCACGCGAAACCCAACACTTACTGCCATTTGGGCAAGTGGAATTGCATCTGGATTCGTCCCAAACACAATTACCCTCGGCTTCGGCGTAAACAATGAGGTATACACAGAGTGTCGGTCTGTAGACACATCATCATTGGGATCACACAACGTATACGTTATATTCGAATACCCATCCGAGAATATGCGCAGCAGCTGCACGGCCTCCCCGCGGTCCAAGCTAGCTTTTACCACCAGCAGGTTAACAAGCAGCTCCCCGGCAACAGGCTCCAGCAGGATACGAATCAACCCGCCGCACCCAATCGTTTCACCCCAGCCGAAATCGTCTGCCGGTCTCATGTCGTACTCCACCATTTGCGGTTTTTGCGACTCCCATACAGCAGGTAAGTATGCGGAT
Source organism: Paenibacillus germinis (assembly GCF_013141785.1). Taxonomy (NCBI): domain Bacteria; kingdom Bacillati; phylum Bacillota; class Bacilli; order Caryophanales; family Paenibacillaceae; genus Paenibacillus; species Paenibacillus germinis. The sequence continues at coordinate 14,423 of NZ_WHOC01000006.1, read as the reverse complement.
AGATCCGCTTCCAAACATCCAGGAGAAATACTGCCTAGCGAGCTTTCATCCGCCATCAGCAGCATGACTGCCCCTTGCTTGCGATAAGCATGGCCTTCTACATGAATAACCGTCGCTAATACACGCGCCTGCGCATTACTCTCCACCGCTTGCAAAATGTCATAAGCCTCCATCACTCATCGCTCCTCGCCTTATGGATTTATCGTCCTACCAGCCGATCGCTAAACCGTCACCCCGAGGATCCGCAGCGCCGCTCATGAAACCTTTCTCATCAATCACAATGCCCTGCGCTTGCCCCATAATCCCATCCCAAGGGTTCACAGGTTCAACACGATGTCCCCACCTTTTCAAACGTGCATATACCTCGCCATCCAGACGGTGCTCGAGCTTCAGCGCATCTCCATCTTCCCCCCACGTACGACCGTATACCCAACGCGGTAGCGATATGGCTTCTTGAATGGACAAACCATAATCCAGCACGCCTGTCAGTATGGAAAGCTGTGTTTGGGGCTGACCTTCTCCACCCTGTGTGCCGAAAAGCATGTAAGGCTTCCCCGCTTTGCTCACCATGGCAGGCATTAAGGTATGAAATGACCTTTTATTCGGCTCTAAGACGTTCACGCATGCGGGATCCAGTGAGAAAAAAGAGCCCCGATTTTGCATAATAATGCCCGTATCGCCTGGTACATAAGCAGCACCGAAGTCGAAATACAAGCTTTGTATAAACGAAACCGAATTCCCTTCATCATCGACAACAGCCGCATAGGCCGTATCCTGCCCGATCGCTGGTGACAGGTGCTCACTCACCTTGAGAGGTTCCGCTTGAATTTCATTCCAGAGCTCAGCAGCATAGGCTTTAGAAATCAGACGCTCCAACGGAATTTCCCGAAAACGGGGATCCGTCAAGTAAAGATCACGGTCTTTGAACGCCTTTTTGATTACTTCAGACATCATATGATAAAAATTCGCTGAGGCCCGCGGAACCGCACTAACCTCTATATTTTCCAGCATATTCATCATCATTAACGCTGTGAATCCTTGTGAATTCGGCGGCATTTGATAAATCTCATACCCACGGTAGGTTGTCGAAAGCAATTCCACCCATTCTCCGGAATAATTCCGGAAATCATCTTCCTGCAGCAATCCACCATCTCGCTGAATGCTACCAACAACCGCTTGCATCAAAGAACCCTTATAAAAAGCATCTCTACCTTCACTTTGTACTATACGCAGCGTATGAGCCATGTCTTTCTGAACAAGACGATCCCCTTCCTTCAAAAGCTCGCCGTTCGCCATATATAGGGTACTCAGCTGCTGAGAAGCCCGAATGAAAGCCTCATCCTTGCGCATCCAAAAAAGCAAATTACGTGAGATAGGAAAACCCTTTTCCGCATAAGCAATGGCTGGATCGAGCAGCTTCTCCCACGGCAGCTTTCCGTACTTCTCCCATACCTGCCACCAGGCATCGACCATGCCCGGAACGGTTATCGCGCTTAGAATTCCTCTTTGGGGAATCGCATGTAACCCTTTATTCTTGTAAAAATCAGGCGTCGCCTGCGCAGCAGACTTCCCGCTTCCATTAAAGCCTGTAAATGTGCCCGTCGCAGCATCGTGCATGAGAAAAAAGGCATCACCACCAAGCCCTGTCATATGCGGGTAGACGACTCCAAGTGTCGCACTGATCGCAATCGCGCTATCAAACGCATTGCCTCCCTGCTGCAAAATGGCACTTCCCACACTGCTAGCCAAATAATGAGGCGTAGCAATCATGGCACGCTCGGCTCGCGGCATGATGTTTAACATGGCAGCTCCTCCTCTTTACGAGCATATAACGTTAACGCTGCTTGCAAAGCTTTGCCGACTGCAATATCAGCGCCGTGCCAGAGGAGAACTGCTTCCAGTGCACCAAGCACGTGGAGCACGTTTTTCTGATTGCAGCTAAAGCCCATCGTGCCGATTCGCCAAATTTGACCTTTCAGCGGTCCGAAAGAACTGGCGATTTCAATGCCGAAACTGTTTAACAGCATCGAACGCACAGATTCGCCAGCGATTCCATCTGGAATACAGATGCAAGTCACAACGGTCAGCTTACAGTCCGGATTCCCGTACAGCGATAAGTCCATTGCCTTCAAGCCTGCAACTAACGCAGCCTCATGGCGTTTATGACGATAGAATCTTTCCTCTAGTCCCTCTTGCAGAACAAGACGCAGGCCCTCGCGCAAAGCATACAACATCGAGGTTGCCTCCGTATGATGATTGAGCCGTTTCGGACTCCAGTAGTCCTGAAGCTGGCCGAGGTCGAAATAGTTGCTCGCGACTGGCTTGCCAGCTGATACCGCCGAACCTTTCTCACGCAGTCCCCGTTCAATGGTTTTGCGTCGCAACACCTTGGCTTCGACTCGCTCGTTATAGGTGATTGGTGACATGCCGGATGGGACGGATAAACACTTTTGCGTCCCACCAATAACAGCATCCAGCTGCCATTCGTCTGTCTTAACCGGGACTCCGCCAATCGTAGCGACGGCATCAACAACAAGCAGTGCATCTACTTCACGGCAGGCTGCTCCGATGCCATCAAACGGTTGGATACAACCCGTGGATGTTTCGCCATGAACGATCGCTACGATGCTCGGTTTTTCCCGGTGTATGGTAGCGATGATTTCCTCTGGATCGAACACCGTCCCCCATTCTCTCTCTAGTAGGACAACCTCTGCACCGCAGCGCTCCGAGATTTCGACAAGCAGATTGCCAAAACGGCCATAGATCGGAACAAGCACCTTGTCCCCTGGTTCAATTACACTCACTAGAACAGCCTCAATACCCGAACGCGAGGTGCCATCTATTGGATAAGCCCATTGATTTTTGGTTTGAAATACATCGCGAAGCATTTCCATCGTCTCATTCATCAGTTCAGTGAATTCAGGATCGAACTGTCCCAGAATCGGATAAGACATCGCCCGCAGTACCCGCGGGTCGACCTCCACTGGTCCTGGGGTCATTATCGTTCGCAGCGAGGGCGACAAGTCTTTATAAGATTTCATCTACTTTCCCCCCATAGCCATATTGGTATAACACATGAATCAATGCTTGGAACCCAGCAACCAGATCGGCTGGTTCCGTAAACTCGTCAGGACTGTGGCTAATGCCCGCGCGACTTGGAACAAAGATCATCGCTGTAGGACATATCAGCCCGAACAACTGAGCATCATGCCCTGCCCCGCTTGGCAGCCGCATACTCTCGAACCCATGGGCATCACAGGCAGCTTCAATTTCTGCCGAAATCCCTTCATGCATAGCCACAGGCGAAGCATGTAAATTTAAGGTCGTATCTATATGAAGATCTCTTCGCTTCGCGATTACTTCAAACTCAGCTAGCAATCTCGCACGAAAAGCATCCATCTTCCACTCGTCAGTATGCCGAATATCCAGCGTAAATTCAACTTCCCCCGGTACCACGTTCGAGGTTCCCCGCTTCACTTCCAAACGACCAACGGTAGCTACAAGCGGTTCCCCCTCCTCCAGCGCCATCCGCTCTGTCAGAGCCACCATTTCCGCGGCTCCTGCAAGAGCATCTTTTCGCATCGTCATTGGTGTCGTTCCGGCATGATTTGAAATACCCGTTACGGTAACTGTTAATCTTATTTGACCAACAATCGCTGTTACTATGCCAATCTGTTTCTGCTTATACTCCAGAACAGAGCCTTGTTCGATATGAATCTCAATATACGCTCCAATATCTTCGCGCTTCGCAGGGTGTTCACTTACACTTGCAGTGTCGAATCCAGCTTGCTGCATTGCCTCAAGCATAGTCACACCTTCAAGATCAGCAATCTCTGAAGCTCCAGTCAGCGATCTCACACCGGTCACATGCCCAGAGCCCCAGTAAGCTAGTGGGAAGCGACTTCCCTCTTCTTCACAAAATGAAACCACTTCAAGAGTTCGCCTCGGTGTCCCATAAACCGCCTTCAAATAACCAAGTGCCATCATGGAGGCGACTACGCCGTATGCCCCATCGTATTTACCGCCGTTTTTCACGGTGTCTACATGAGAACCTGTGAGAACTGTCTTCAAAGCAAGGTTCTTCCCTTGCAGTTTTCCAAATACATTACCAACGGCATCGAAGCCTGCTTCCAGCCCCAACTCGTGCATTTTCTGGGTAAGAGCCTGCTGCGCCTGCAACCATGGCTGCGTATATAGTAAACGGGTGACTCCCCCCTCTGGGTCAGCGCCATAAGTGGAAAGCCACTCCAGTCCTTCGAGCATCTGCTCTGCGTATTGTGAAATCAAATCCAGCGAGTTCGGTGTCATTTTAACCACCATCCTCACCTCCGATCACTGCAGTGTGACGCATCCAAATACCGTCTGCTTTCTCCGCTCCCCCTTCACCAAGCTCATACACCTTAGCACCTCGTAAGAAGGTCACCTTCACCCGACATCCAAACTCTTTCCCTATATAGGGGCTATGTTTATGACGGTAAAGTAGATCACTCTCTTGAAGTGAATAGCTCAGCTTCATATCTACTAAAGCAAAATCAGCGTCCGCACCTAAAGCGATTTCACCTTTGCGCGGATGCAGCCCAAAACGCTTGGCTGGCTCAAGGGATAGCATCCGCGATAACATAGGCAGCGGCACCTCTCTGCGTAGGTGGCCTTCGTCCAGCATAAGCTCCAGCGAGCTTTGCGCGCCGGATATCCCGCCCCACGCCTCGAAGAAATCCCCTTGCTTCATATGAGTTGGGCAAGGCGAGTGGTCCGAGGCGAGGATGTCCAACTGCCCATCTGCCAGCGCTGCCCACAGCTGAGCTTGATCCTCAAATGTGCGCAATGGAGGCGCACATTTGGCAACTGGACCTAGCCGCTCCAAATCAGCGCTAGTTAACACTAAGTAATGCGGACACGTTTCCACCGTGACGTCCAGCCCTTTGGCCTTCGCCTCCGTGATGGCCTGCACAGCTTCTGCGCTGCTAATATGCACGAAGTGCAGCTTGCAGCCCGTCTCCTCGGCGTAGAACAGTGCGCGGTTCACCGCTTCCAGCTCCGCTGCTATCGGTCTCGTCGCAACGAAGTCCAGCGCCCCGCACTTGCCTTCTTTCACAGCTTTCGCAGCCAGCTTGGATACGATCTCCTCGCTTTCGGCATGAAGCGCGAGCACCAACCCCAAGCGGGCAATTTCTTTCATCCCTTCATAGAGGGTCAGGTCGTCCACTTCAGCGAAAATATCTTCCCCTTCTCCGCCAGGACAAGACATAAACGCCTTAAACCCAATGACGCCTGCTTCCGCCAGCTCTTGAAGATTACCCACATTTCCTGGAACAAGTCCGCCCCACAGGGCATAATCGACCAAGGAATGTCCATCTGCTGCTTCCAGCTTCCGCTTAAGCGCACTTAGCCGAACCGTAGGAGGTACGCCATTCAGCGGCATGTCGATATAGGTCGTGCAACCGCCAGCCGCTAGCGCTGCTGATCCGGTAGCAAAACCTTCCCAGTGACCGAGTGCTGGTTCATTGAAATGAACATGAGCATCAACCATCCCCGGCATAATGTGCAAATACTCCGCATCATAGACAGGTGTATCCTCCGAGTATACGAGGTTTTCGCCTAGCGCAGCAATTTTGCCACCTTGAATACCGATGTCTAACTGGCGTACTTCATTTCTCAGGACTACGGTACCCTTCCGAATTACGAGCTCAAATTGGTTAGTCATACGAATCCCTCCCTCGGAGTCTTTCATGCTGTAGCCATCCTGCCAGCGTTAACTTCCTCGATATGTGTTATAACCCCATGGCGCAATTAGTAGTGGCACATGATAATGAGCATCTTTAGCCGATATGCCAAACCGAACCGGTACTTGATCCAGAAATGCAGGCTCTGCAAGGTTAGTAGAGATCCCGCTGAAATAATCTCCTATATGAAAGACTAGCTCGTAAATTCCCGGTATAAAATCATCCCCGCTAAGCATCGGTCCCTGAAGGCGACCATCCGCATTCGTAATCTCCGAGCGAAGCAGTTCTGTACGCCCGTCTTGGAGACGAAACAAATCAATCCTCACTCCACTAGCCGGACGTCCACTGCTAATATCCAGAACGTGCGATGTTAAACCAGCGCTCATAGTCCCCCCCAGGTCACTCTTTGTCATGGAAAAGCCTTGGAAACCATACGGCGGTCTAGGCTCTGTAAACACCTTACCTTCACCTACGGAAGCTTGCTCCAAAATCGTTTCCCACGTACGATTGTTAGATTCAAAGCGAATTTCTTTTAATTGAGGAAAACGAGTGAGCGAACGCTGCCCGATTCGATAAATAAGATTTTGAATCGACGGTGAATGTTGTTCATGGAATACGGTATGCGCAATATCACGAATTTGCTCAGCAGCCACATAGCGACCGAGGTCAGAGTCTAGTGCATCCGCCACTTCTTCATAACTCCAAGCAATATCTAAGAAAATAAATAAAGGACGGTCAAAAGATTCCGGAAGCGTCGTATACTCATCTCGAACGAAGCCCGCGAAGGAACTTCCTTTTACTTTAATCAGCTTCAAATCAGCGATACCGCCTGCATGTTCCTCGATTGCAATCCCCTCATCCGTGCGCACGACTTCAACCAGCGCGGTCGGATGTTCATTTTGCGAATAACGGTATACAAGGGCACTACCTTCAAATCCTTTTGAACCAGGAACCGGTAACACTTCAAAAGATACTTGATCAGCTGTCATTTTCACACCTGTCATCTGTGGGTACGTCTCTAGAAAGTGGCGACTGGTGAACTCCAGGAACCCTTCAGCTGTTGCGCCTTCATATTCTCCGGCTTTGCGCAGGATGAAATTTTTCATCGAGTCTGTGGCAACAACCATCCGGTTGTCCCCCTCTGTGAATGAAGTAAAGAACTTCTCTCCGCTAACCGCCACCTTGATATTCATCCCAAACAGCACATTATCTCGCCCTGTAAACCCAGATTCCGGTATTAACGTCAGATTCGTCAGCGGCTTCGCATAAGAACGATACACCCATACATCACCTTTGCCGTAATACATGATTCTCTCTGATCTGTTCGCTTGCTTCATCGCTTTCGCCTCCGCTTCATTGACTAACACAGCCTCTAGGCGAAACCGCCCGATTTTACAAACCTCCTGCAAAGCTTTCCCAAGCTCTTCTTCCTTATCTCGATGTATCCTAGTGCGAATTGCTTCTCGAATGGTCTCTTTGGTCTGGCCTTTGACCGCCATGATAAAAGGAAACTCAAAGGCATCCGTATACTGCTTGTTGCAGGCTAGAAATTGTTCATATTCTTCAGCTGTTAGTTGGTTTAAACCGGCCCCGGACTGCTCCTGCACAGAATGATCTGTCATCCGTACTCGCGTCCCTAAGTCTGGATGCGCTCGAAGCAGCGCTAGCTGCTCCAGCCGATCAGCACGCCAAACCTCTCGTTCCAGAGCACTGATTAAATCCTGCTCCGTTGCAAAAGGCCGCGAACTCCATGCCCGCTCTGCCACCCAAGGTGAGTGCTCAAATAGAGGACCGAACTTATCGATGAAATCTTCCTGATTCAATTCATTCACTTTATGCAGCGTAAGCTTCACTACCCATCACCTCTATTTATCTGAAAATTCCAACCATTCTTTATCAAGATTTGTTTCATTGTAAATGCGCCATCCCTATGGGTCAATTTATATGAAAGAAGTTTGTAAACTTTCATAACATCGGCAACTTTTTTTGTATGATTGCAAAAAATCGGCATCTCATGGGTTCTCAACCGATGTTTTTGCCTCGGCGTCAACTAACGGATAGGTTACTTTATTAATATTCAACTGTTGCCTATACCGCCTCTCCCTCCGCCCCCCCTCTTCGATGTTGCATATGTACAACAACGCCGCCCTTATTCCCACCTCTCCCCCCTAACACCCCCTTGTTCTCACTTCTCGCCCCTCGTTGTTACATAAAGTGCAACAATTCAGCCCTTAATCCCACCTTTCTCCTCTCAATGTTGCACAACGTACAACAATTGGGCCCCAAAACAGCCATTTCGCAACAAATGGGCTTAAAATGTTGTACAAAATGCAACTCCATCATGCAAAACAGCCTTTGAGCGTGTAAATTGTTGCAGAAATTACAACATTGGTTACCCACTACAGCTCACTTACCCTCAAGAAGCTGCTGAACGACTTTTAAATCGGATTTTGGAGTGTACTCGCCGCTTGTAAGGAGGCTTAAACAACCTCCTTTGTTCAACGTTAGGCATGCTGTCCTCAATCCCGGCGAAAAAGCAAAAAGCCACCAGGAATCAAAAAACTTCCCCTGTGGCTCTCTATTTTTATGACCAATACCCCTCGTGCGCCGCTACAGCCTCCGCCTCTACCTCAGGAATAGGGCCAATGACTTCTATCGGCTTATTTCCTCTGGCAAATACCACCCGACAGGGTAAGTCCAACGTCGGATTCTGTTCATCATCTCCTGTAAGCTCAGCTAATCGTGTTTCTGAAATGCCATAGACGACACGTCCCACGTTCCCCCAATAGATGGCGCCCGAGCACATGGCACATGGTTCGGTAGATGTATACAACGTACAATCCCACAGATCTTTCTTACTGTATCTTTTCGAGGCAACCTCCATCAACATAGTTTCTGCGTGCCCCGTGCAGTTTGATTGCGTAATTTCAACATTTCCATGCTCCAACAGGATCTCCCCGGTCGGCCCCACCAGCAGCGCACCGAAAGGCGTATTACCGGATTCTCTGGCCAGCACAGATAACTCTATGCATCTTTTTAAATATGGAATGTGGTTAGCATACTCGCTCATCTTGGTTCCTCCAATGACTTAGACTCTTTTTAAAATCTTTGCTCCCGTATGTAGGGAACGCCTAGTGCTTCCGGTGCACCCGAAGGCTTATTGCGATTTCGCCAGCCGAGGAACATCAGCACCAGAATGGTCACGATGTACGGAATCATTTTCAGAAAATAAGAAGGGATATGACTGCCAATAAGCTGCACGCGGAACCCCAGTGTATCCAACACACCGAAGAAATAAGCGCACACCAAAGCACGAACCGGATTCCATCTCGCAAAAATAATGAGCGCCACCGCAATCCAACCGCGTCCAGAGGTCATGCCTTCGTTCCAAGTTGGCGTGTACACGAGTAGCAAATCCGCACCCCCAAGACCGATCAACATAGAGCCAATAATGATACAAACATAGCGAATCGCGATAACAGGAATGCCCATAACATCAGCTGTTGCCGGGTTATCCCCCACCGCTCTAAGATGCAGCCCCCACGATGTACGATGGATGAACAGATGCATGACAATAACCAGCACAAAGCTAAACCAAGTAAAAAGATCCAAGTGCGCAAAAATCTTCCCAACAAACGGTACATTCTCCAGCCATGGCAAATCAACCTTCGGTACCGCTCCGGGTAATGGGATGCCGCTAACACGCTTTCCCAGATAAGCGCTAAGTCCTGCGCCGAATATCGTCATCGCCAGACCACTTACGACCTGATTGGCGTGCAGGGTTACACAAAGAAATCCATGAAGCATACCCAGAACACCGCCCACTGCAAGTACACAGAGAAGAGTCAGCGCCAAGCTCCCGGTTTGAATGAAGACAAGACAGGATGTCACTGCCCCCATCAACATAAGTCCCTCCGCACCCAGCTGTGTGATGCCGGATCTTTCGATAAGAATTCCACCCAATACAGCTAACAGCAGCGGCGTACCAGAAGAGATAGCGGAAACAATTAATTGTGTGACGATATCCATGAGACTCCCTCCTTTTTCAGCATGATTTCAATCCAAGCTCACCCATCAGCTCACCTATCAGCGATTGCGGCGAATGCGGATTTTCCCAGCCATGCCACCCGCAATGAGGAAAAATAGGATAGCCCCTTGAATCATAGAAGAGGTCGATGATGGAAGACCGATCGTCTGCACACTGTATCCTCCCACAATGAGCCCTCCGAAAAGCACCGATGATATCACAAGCCCTGCTGGATTCAGCTTCGCAAGCCATGCCACAATAATGGCTGTGTATCCATAACCTGGCGAAATACCATACATAAGTCGGTGCGCCACACCGGAAACTTCGCTCATTCCCGCTAATCCAGCTACCCCGCCACTAATGATCATAACAAGGAGAACATGTCTGGAAATACGAATTCCTGCGTTCCGCGCAGCTTCCGCATTCGCACCAATGAGCCGCAGCTCAAAACCCCAACGCGTATATCTGATCATGAAGGCATAGAGCAGCACGGCAATAATAGCAAAAACGATCCCAAAATGGAGTCGGGTAGTCCCAAAAGTAGGTAATGACTGCGCCGCGGTAAACATGGGGGATCCTGGGAAGTTAAAGCCTTTCGGATCTTTCCATGGACCGAAAACCGCATAATTCAAGGCAAGAAGAGCCACATAATTCAACATTAAGGATGTAATTAGTTCGTTAACTTGAAAATAGTTCCTAGGAATCGCCGTCAACAATCCCCAGAGCCCGCCGGCTACGATGCTCGCCACCACCATAGATGGAATCGAAATGTACATTGGCAGCTGTGGAAAATAAACCGTAACAGCGGTAGCCGCCATCGCTCCAGCCAAAAACTGCCCTTCGGCACCGATATTCCATACCGAAATCCGGTACGCGATCGACACGCCAAGACCGCAAAGCAGCAGCGGAATTGCCTTCACAAGAGTCTCCGTAATGCCAAAGGAGGAACCAAAGGCACCTTTCAGCATTTTGGCATAGACCATAATCGGATTCATGCCATTCAAAGCTATAAAAATACTGCAGGCTACAAGCGCTAAGACAATAGATACTATCGTCACCCACCACGGACTTGTTGGCCCCGCAGGATCAATCTCAAAACGGTAAGGCAAACGAAAGCTAGCTTCTCGCTTAGGCATCTTTCTTTCTATCGGAATGGTTCCCGCCGTTTGTTGTTCGCTCACCCTGCATCCTCCTCAGACCCCGCCATCAACATGCCGATATACTCACGATTCGCTTCCTCTCGGGAAATATTGCCTACGATGCGTCCGTCGTACATGACCAGAATTCGGTCAGCTAGCTGCAGCACCTCATCCAAATCCTCTGATATAAGGAGAACTGAACTCCCCTTGCTGCGCAATTCCTCTAGTAATTGGTGCACACCCTGAGTGGCGCCAACATCTAACCCCTGCGTTGGATGTACGGCTACCATCAGCTTCGGGCCTTGATCAATTTCCCTGGCAAAAAGCAGCTTCTGCTGATTCCCCCCCGACATATACTGAACAGGTGCATCAATCCCCGATGTCCTCACATCGAATAGCTCAACAAGCTTCTGCGACCAGCTTCGATTGCTTCCTGTGCGCAGTAAACCGAATCGAGATCGTTCCGGAGAACGATACGTCTTGAAGAGCAGGTTATCTACAGCGCCCAAACTGCCGGCTAGACCGCTCTTCATGCGATTTTCCGGCACATGGGCAATCCCCAGCTCAATAGCCGCGCGCACCGAACTGTTACGCAACGCCTTGCCGTCAAAACGGACATCACCTTGTTTCCATGCGCGAAGTCCTGTTAATACCTCCGCAAGTTCCTTCTGCCCGTTTCCAGACACCCCGGCAACACCAACAATCTCACCTTCACTCACTTGAAAATGAAGCCCATCCAGCACCTTGCGTCCATGATCCGCATACACATCCAAACCACCCACCTCAAGCATTGGCTTTCCTTGCGGTTTCTCTCTAACAACCGCGCGGTTTTCTAGGCTCATCTTGCCGACCATTAGCTGCGCCAGATCCCTCTCACTCGTCTCTGACTTCGCCATCGTAGCGATCATCTCGCCTTTGCGCATGACCGATATGCGATCCGAAGCAAACATAACCTCCTTGAGTTTATGCGTCGTCATAATGACGGTCTTGCCTTCCTTTTTCATGCGATTCAGTGTCTCAAACAACTGATCTACCTCACCTGGCGTCAACACCGAGGTAGGCTCATCCAGAATAATTAAATCCGCTCCCCGATAGAGCGTCTTCACAATTTCAACTCGCTGCTGTTCCCCGACTGACAGCTGCCAAATGGGCCGGTCCACCGGAAACGGTAGCCTGAAATGCTTGGATATCGCCTCGATCTCCTCGGACTTTTTAGCGAGCCATCGTGGACCGCGCCAGAACGAAGACGACTCCCCAAGAACAATATTCTCCGCGGCAGTTAACGTTTGAACAAGTCGAAAATTTTGAAAGACCATACCAACCCCTAGATTCATCGCATCCTTCGGCGATCGAATTCTCACCTTTTCACCGTGAATGAGAATCTCTCCGCTTGTTGGGCGATAAACACCTGAGAGCATGCACATCATAGTGCTTTTACCTGCGCCGTTCTCACCTAACAACGCATGAATCTCTCCAGCTTTTGCCCGGAAATCAACATGATCATTGGCTACAACAGAACCAAACTGCTTGACGATCTGGTTCATCTCAACTGAATAACCCTCCGTTTTATGCAATGAGCCCCCTCCTTCTCGTCCTTTATTACACCCCTATATATTCAAAACAGCATCTCCCATTTCGGGATCTGCTGTTACTGGAAACAATATGTTGGATATCACATAAGTCCATACTTTTGGGAAGTTAATTGATAGGTATCTTTCCTCACTATACTGTCGAGCTAACTCTTACGTCAATTAACATGACATCGAATTAGAGTAACTAACGAAAAACGAGCATTCATTTGTGCTTGATACCAAATTCTAAAAACTCCTCCTCCCGATAATGTTATATTAAGTTACGCGGACAGCAAAAAGAAGCACTCCTCTATGGAAGGATGCTCCTTTTACTATCCAAATCTTTTCATCAGGATAGAAATATACCGCCATAAATGAAACCAGCCAAAATCACAAATGCAGGGTGAATCTTCCTCTTTTGAATGAGATAGAAAGCAACTGCGGCAATACCAATAAACTGCAAGTATCCTATTGTTTTCGTTGATTCCACCATGCTGCTCCATGTGACCAACACCATCATGATCGCAATAACAGGCTGCACAAGCAGCGTCATTCCTTTGATTATAGGAGATTGCTTATATTTCTGCAGTATATTCAGCAAAATGATGAGTGCAATGATGGAAGGAACAACCGTTGCAGCCACTGCAATTAGAACACCGACCCAACCACCGATTTGAAAACCGACATACGCGGCAATTTTCGTAGCAATCGGTCCAGGCAGCGCATTCCCCAGCGCTAACATGTTCGAGAATCCACTACTGGTCATCCAAGCATGATTCGGAACAATTTCTTGATACATCAGCGGGATCGACGAGGGTCCTCCTCCATATCCGAACACGTTTGCTAAAAAGAAGCTAACAAGTAAATGCCACCACTCATTCATACGTCCTCACCTTTACCAAGCTGCTTCTTGTTCTTGTTCCTCTTGTCCTTTAGCTTATGATGGAAAGCGCCATATAGTAAAAACATAAAAATAACGATAGCCGGATGCACAGAGAAAGTCTGCAACAGCAAGAATGAAATAACAAAAAAAGTGAGGCCTGCCGCCCAACCCAAACCTTTAACCGCCTTCTCACCGAACTCATACGCCATCACGCCTAGCATCACCGCGACAATAGGCACTACCGCCGCTATCATGCCTTTAATCACTTGAGAAGTACTAAAGAAATTAATGAACGAATACAACCCAACCATGGCTACACAAGTAGGAACGATGTGAGCTAAAACACCAATCGCTGCTCCCCATCCCCCTTTGAGCCGATAACCAAGATACCCTGCTAGCTTCGTTGCTATCGGTCCGGGAAGTGTATTAGCTATCGCCAGTACTTCCATGAATTCCTCATCCTTCATCCATTGAAACCGCGTAACCGCCTCGTACCGTATCAATGGTACAATCGACGGCCCGCCGCCATATCCCAATATCCCCGTCCGGAACATCGCCATACCTATCTGAACATAGGCATTCCCCACTATCTATCACTCCTGTCTCTGCAGCACCATTAACTAAAAAGTAAACTAAGCTTTATTGTAATATAAGTTGAAAGGATTCATTCGATTCTTTTCTCATCTTTGTAAAAATAACAAAGATTTTTCAGTTTCTTGGGACTTGGCTTGAAAATAGATAAATGACCTTGTATGGGCGGATTGTGCTTAGTGTGGGTATGCTTTGAGCAGAATAAGAGTTTCTAGAGACTGCTATTTTTGAATTTCTGATGCTTTTCGTGGAAATAGGAGTCATTGGAGACTCTTATTTGTAGGATAGGGCTTAATTTGGGTAGACTCTGAGCCAAATAGGAGCCTTTAGGGACTGCTATTAATGAATTTCTGGTGCTTTTCGTGGGAATAGAAGTCTTTGGAGACTCCTATTCCTAGTATATCGCTTGATCCGGACAAACTTTCTGGCCGATCCGAACACATGGAAATAAAAAAAACCTTACGAGGATTTCTCCTTGTAAGGTTTTTT
>NZ_WHOC01000024.1:0-1234 GCF_013141785.1 Paenibacillus germinis | reverse complement strand
GACACAACTTTATGAAGCCTGGAGTTGCTCGTAGTAGTTTTTTTCGAACCAATACGGGGACTTATTGCCTAATGTAGAATGGATACGAATTCGGTTATAGTCGATCTCAATATATCCATGGATGGCTTCATAGGCCTGTTTTCGGGTACGAAATTTCGTTTGATATACAAGTTCTTTTTTTAGAATACTGTGAAACGATTCAATGCAAGCATTGTCGTAACAGTTACCTTTACGACTCATGCTTCCCACCATCTTGTAGTGATCAATCTGTGCTCTGTAATCATTCGAGGCATACTGGGAGCCGCGGTCGGAGTGGTGAATGACGCCCTCACAGGGTTGCTCACGCTTGTGAGCATCGTCAAGTGCAGCTAGCACAAGTTCCTTAGTAATTCGCTCTCCCATGGCCCAACCCACGATCTTGCGGGAGAATAAATCCATTTGAGTTGCAAGGTACACCCAACCTTCTGATGTAGCTACATACGTGATGTCGGACACCCATGCTTTGTGTGGTTTGTCTACCTTGAACTCGCGGTTTAACACATTGTCGTAGACCGGCAGGCTATGCTTAGAGTTAGTCGTGGCCTTATATTTCTTAACGGTACACGAAACCAGGCCCAGCTCTTTCATAAGCTGTGCTACGGTCTTGGTAGCCACTTTCCAACCTTCTTCACGTAGCTTGGCTGTGACCTTGGGACTGCCGTACCGCTGCTTGTATCCGTAGAAGTGGTGACTAATCCGTTCTTTAAGTTTTATTATGCGCTTGTCACTTTTACTTGGTTTCTTGTGAGTCCACTTGTAATAACCGCTTCGTGAAACACCCATAACGCTGCACAACTTCTCGATCCGGTACTTTGAGCGGTGTTTGTAAACAAACGGATAAATTAGTCCCGGTCTTTGGTGAAGAAGTGCATCGCCTTTTTTAAAATTTCATTTTCCTCTTTCAGTTCACGGTTTTGTTGTTCGAGCTTTTTCATCTGCTCGTAATCCACCAGGGGCTGAGTGCTTTTGTCCTTGTTATTAGCACCATACGTTTGTTTCCAGTTACTCAGGGTCGTCACCCCGATATCCAGTTCCCTAGATAACTGGGTCAACGACTTGTGCGTTTGTTCCAAATGTTCGATTGTTTTTCGACGGAACTCTTGCGTGTAATGTTTGCGTTTTTCTCTCGTTTCTCCCATGCCACACCTCGACCTCATTTTTATTTTCAGTATACAGGTCTTCCATAACGGTGTGT
>NZ_WHOC01000163.1:0-25265 GCF_013141785.1 Paenibacillus germinis | reverse complement strand
AAACGTTAGTTCAACAGAACAACGAGCAGTTCACATCAGACTGCTCTTTTTATTGAGGTAAGGATGTTGCATGGGAATAATGTCGATAACGTGGGGGGGCTTAGCTTAGCTGGGATTGCGCATCGCTGGTAGCAATGAGGTCAGTGGTTCGATCTCCCTTGGCTCCATATAAACAATGAGGACATCCTTAAAGTCACTGAAGTAATGGATAAGTACGACCAATAGCTCAATATGGACATGAAGGCAGCCGTTGCAAAAATCGGCTGCTTTTTCCACTGGCAGAGTAATTCAAATATAAAGTAAGTTGTTGAGTGACTGATGACAGTTGTTATGCGCTTGGGGTTCAATTAAAGATGAACTTCATTAAGTGAAATTTCAAGAGGACATGAAACGTACTAGCGATGACTCCCCTTTTTGGGTAGTAAAACTAAAATGCAGTAATGAGTTCATTGGTCTGGATTAATTGAGCAGCAATCATTAGGGGATAAATACCGAGGAATCTTTTGAGCTGATTCATATTTGCAGGAGAAATTTCCAAAAGATACTTGTGAGTAATGTTATTCTATAGTAATATTAATATATAGTAACAAAATGTTTTATCAGGAGGTTGTTAATGAATTCGATTAAATTGTCAAAAGGTGAACTCACCAAACAACGACTTTTACAATCAGCTGCAAAGGAATTTGCTGAGCGAGGGTACCATGAAGCTAAAATTAGTACAATTGTATCAAACGTTAATCTCACTCAACCGTCATTTTATTTGTACTTCAAAAACAAAGAAGCAATATTTCAGGAGTTGATTAGCCACTTCCGTAAACAGTTAATTCCTTTTGTTGAGAGAACCTATGATATTGCCAAGATGCCTCATGATGAGGTACCGCAAAGAATTCAAATAGGCTTGTCCCATCTATTTCAATTTTTCGCATCTGATCCGAACCTGACAAAAGTCGCTTTTTACCATTCGGAGCAAGGAGAAGAATTCCGACTTGTGATGATTGAAATGATGGCTTCAATTTTCAAACATTATCAAGAAGTAGGCCTTATACGAAGTTCCTTATTTATAGAGGTCGCTGCAGAAGGTTTTATTGCCATGTTAGATCGATTTACTTACCGTATAATTCTCACAAATGAGCGTGACATCGACACACTCGCTAAACAAATGTCAGACACTTTCTTCTATGGGATTTTGGCTGAACGAAAACAAAACTAAATACAGAAAGGAAAATGTTAATGGCTTGGGTCTTAAAAAATGTTTCATTGATTCAGGTTTTACGAAATGGCTTTCTTGCTACCTTGTTAATGGAGATGTTTTACCGCCTAACAGACTTGTTTTTACACCATAGTTTGGATGTCGCAGTTGGAATCGGACAAATGTTCATGTTGCATTCCCCCTTGGTTATACGAATTGCAGGATATGTTGTGTTTTTAGCTGGGGGAGTAATCTTCTCCTATTTATATGCTCGTTTCATTCCAAAACGATCCATATGGACGGGTTTACTTTATGGGATAATCTTTCTTTGGTTGATTGTAGATGGCTTATTGTTTGAACCTTCTTTCATAGGTGTAGATTATGGAGTTATGTGGGTCATGATCAATTTCTTAGGCCATTTCGTATATGGGGGATCACTTGGTTTTTTCTATGGTGGTGAGTATAGGAAATCATTGAAATCAGTTATTGGAGAATTGAAAAATGAGGTTTGAAACGAAGTTGCGATCTGGAGTCATTCTGGCAACAGTACTCATGGTAGATGGATTGGTTCATCTTTACTGGGCCACAGGAAGTACTTGGCCTTCTGCTAATGTCAAAACGCTTTCACATGCAGTCCTTAATGCAGATGTATCCTTTGGACCATGGGTTGTCATTCCACTTGCATTACTCTTGCTTACCGCAACAATTATCGTGTTGGCGAAAATACGATTTCTTGGAAAGTTTAACAATCTTATACCTGACAGGCTTCTTAAATCTGGTTTGTTATTGCTTTCTACAGGGCTTTTCTTACGGAGTCTTGCGGGTATTGTTTGGGTATTTGGCATAGGAGCAGATCCTAAAACAATTTTCTATTGGCTCAACCTCTTCGGATACACACCTATCTGTATAGGGCTCTTCATTGCTTCAATGTTGGTCTTTAGCTTATCTAACGAGAACCAGGCCTCATAGCGCTACGTCTTCATTCGTTGGAACATAACAAACACCGACTCGCGGATTGACACTTTTTCATCTAGAGAATGATTGGGACGGAGAACGATAGTTGAAAAATGACATGACAGCAGCCGCTAGATAGATCGGCTGCCTTTTCCACGCTAACGGGTAGTAATGTTGCAAAAAAAGGTGCTTTTGCGCTTAAGTCGAATATGTTTGAACCGTGTTGGAGTAAGGAGCGAAATATGGCTAAGAACGAATTAATCCTCGATGTTGCTGGAGTGCTTGCTACAAATTTTTCTCCTCTTTTTTGGCAGGAACTTTCGGAAGATTCAAATACACCTTATGAAGTGCTTTTTCAGTTTAGAAAGGAAATGCGTGAAGAGTTATGGACTGGGAAGATACCACTGGAGGGGTTCTGGAATCAGCTATGCAGGAAATTTCCTGCAATTAATAGAGACAGGGCAAAAGAAATCCTATTTTCAAATATACGACCATTGCCAGGTATCGATAAAGTACAGACATGGAGCAAATACGCAAACATCCATCTATTAAGCAACCATCGCATAGAGTGGATTCAGTCCATTCTGAAGCCAATTGAACCATATGTGCGCAGTATAACGATATCCAGTCAAGTTGGTTATTGTAAGCCTAATCCTGAAATATACGCTCTTGTTCATGCACGGTTTACTCATAAGGAAAATATTTGGTTTGTTGATGACCAAAATAAAAATTTCAGTGAAGCAAAGTTGCTCGGCTGGAATACCTTATTAGCCGACGAAAACGGCGACTGGATTCACGAAATTACTTCACTGTTGTCGAGACATGAATAGTTAACCATTATTGAGCTAAACGGGACGTCAAACAAAGCAGGCCCGTGGACCTGCTTTGTTCATTGAGGTAAAGGAAAGTTTGGTGGGAGAAAAAGGAATTGCTTTCCAACTAACGGTACAGGTCCTGTAAATGGGGCGGTAACTTATGATCCTCGACGTGCTTGTAGCTAACGGTCTTTACGTCCCCGCTCAAACCGACAAGAAATTTAATCTCGTCGACACCTACGGAAACGTGAGCACCGACAAATGGCGTTACTACGACGGTTACGGAGTAAGTTGTTTTGTTCGTTGAAGCTGCTTCACACGTTACTTGCGTACCAATAAACGGTGCGTAAGTTGGCGGATGCACCAGTATCTTTCCATAATACTTATTTACTTCGGACGTTATTTGCGGACTTAGCAGTCTTGCGATAACTGCATTACATACAGCTTCGTCTTCGTTTGGAATTGCCGATACAGTGGTAGGTTGACTGAATAACAGTATACAGACGGCAAAGATGAATTTTAACATTAGCCCTCCACAGAAAGTTTTGAGGTTATTCTTCACATTTCTCATTCAAAAATTACTGAAAAAGTGGATGGGGTTATTGAGCTAACGCAAACGATAGTTCAATAACACCTGGAGGCTGCCAGCATGATCGGCAGCCTCCATTACGATACGTGCAGATTTACTCAACAAACTGGCACGAAAGAACGGCTGATTAAACGGGCTCATGTAATTTCTTTTTGTTCGTTTCCGTTGTCACAAATCAGAGCCTTACATCGTTATATGTGCAAAACGTAAAAGGAGCTGAGGAGAGATGAACGACTTGACATGCGTAATCATCGGAGGCGGCCATGCAGGGCTTGCAGCGTTCAAAAAAATACAGGAAACGACCCGGGGCATGGCGAATGGACGGCGGATACGGTTTGTTCTGTTCGACAAGCAGCCGGGTCATGTGCGCAAAGTGATGTTGTTCCGGCCGGCCGCGGGCGAGGAAGAGATTATAGTTCCCTGGGCGCATTATTTTTCAGAAGGAGTCGAATTCGTGCAAGGTACGGTTACATCCGTGGATAGTGAGGGAAAACGGATTCGATATACGGATGCACAAGGAAATGATACCCGATTTCGTTATGACCTTTTAGTTGTGGCGGTCGGTAGCATCGTTCGGCGACCGAATCCCGATCAGGGAGGGATCGCCTTGACCGACCCGCAAGTCGCGGTAGACATCCGGGAGCACTGGCGTGACAATCTGCGGAAGGCTGCCGTCGAGACGAACCCTGAGGAACGAAAGCGACTGATGACAATCGCGGTTGCGGGAGCGGGCATCAGTGGCATCGAGACGTCCGCCGAGCTGGCGCTCGCCATGCGGAAGAAAGCATCGGCGCTAGGGCTGAATTCGTCCGATGCCTATGTTTATTTGCTGGATGCACAGGAAAGGCTGTTCCCGGAAGGGCCGGAGAATGTTGGACGGAAGTTGGATCAGGTGCTCAGCGAATGTGGAGTCACAGTGCTTCACAATCGTAAGGCGATACGGGAGGAAGCAGGAGTGGTGACGCTCAGCAATGGAGATCGTCTGGCGGTTGGCCTATGCATATGGACGATTGGCCTGATACCGAATCCGGCCCTTCGCAGCATGGGCTTGCCGCTTACTCCTGAAGGTCAAGTGCTGGTGGATGAATGCTATCGCGTCCAAGGGATGTCGGGCGTATACAGCATTGGCGATTGTGCGAGAATCGTCGATCCGAGTACCGGCAAGGCAGATCAGATGACGTGCAAAGAAGCTGGGCCGCAGGCGTTAAGACTGGGAAAAATCATGATGGCTGATCTGGAGGGCCGTTCCGCGCCGGTTCACAAATCGTTTTTGGATACCTTCGGCTTCGGCCTTGGGCAAAATCGCGGGTTGATGTGGGTACGCAAATGGGGACTTGATATCATCATAACGGGGAAGCTTGCGTGGAAAGTCAAAAAGCTGGGATGGGATTTTGCTAGCTGGCTCCGATAGAAACAAAGGGACCAAGTTGATATATGTCTAATAGCCCGGAGAAGGTGAGACGGCGGATGGAGGAACTGTACGATCAATATAGAGCGCTTCTGTTCACGTTGGCTTATCAGTTGACTGGCTCCGCGGCAGACGCGGAAGATGCGGTGCAGGATGTATTTGTTAAGGCGTGCGACGTATATCCCGAACGTTTGGAGGAGCCGAAAGCGTATTTGTGCAAGATGGTAACCAATCGCTGCCTCAATCTGCAAAAGTCGGCGAGGAAGAAGAGGGAGATGTACGTCGGTCCCTGGCTCCCTGAACCGATTCGGACGCCGGAGGCGGATCAGCTCGAGACGACGGTCGTCCGCCGCGATCTGCTGTCTTACGCTATGCTCGTACTGCTCGAGCGGCTGTCGCCGACGGAGCGGACGGTTTTCGTTCTGCGTGAGGCGCTGGGCTTCAATTATCCCGAAATAGCGGAACTGCTGGGCAAGCGAGAAGCGAATTGCCGCAAGTTGATGAGCCGGGCAAGAAGCAAGATGGGAATATCCGAAGATGAGCCAGTCGCGGCCGAAGCGGTCGAACAGGAATGGGTTAGCCGGTTCCTCGCATCCCTCGAACAAGGTAACGTCGATCATGTGATGTCTCTGTTGACCGAAGACGTCATGCTCGTCGCCGACGGAGGCGGAAAAGTAACCGCGTATAAGCGTCCGATACAAACTCGCGATCATGTGGCCAGAGCCCTGCTCGACGGGTTCCAGAGGATAGGGAATTATCAGGAAAGACTTCACCTCGAGGCTGCTCATTTAAACGGTGAAAACGGTATAGTAATTCGTTCGAGGGACGAAACTTTGGCCGCTATATTTATACATCTCCTACGCGGAAAGATTGCCAGATTGTATGCCGTACGAAACCCGGATAAGCTTGCCCGGGTTTAGTCAGTCGACTGCGGATTTTTCCAAGTCTCCTTCAAAGTTAAATAATTTACAAAGTAAGGGCCATCCCACAAAGGATGGCTCTAATACTTGCCGTTAAAGACAGCGCGGAGAACCGTATCACAAACATAAGACTAAGGATCATTAAGCTAAAGAGAAACGATAGTTCAATCAATAAAGCGTGAAGGCAGCCGGCAGATGATCGGTTGCCTTTTTCTTAATGGCAGTTATCTTCTTAACAAATATCCATAGTAACCTAACAAAAATCCATTCTTATTCTTATCTACAAACCGTTATACTGCAATTAATTAATACGGGATGGGGGAATTTAGATGAAAGTTATAATTGGTGCAGGAAAAACAAACTATGATGGTTGGCTCAGTACACAAGAGGATGAGTTGAATTTACTTTCTTTGGAAAGTTGGAATACCTTATTTAAACTGGGGAGTGTTGATGCACTGTTGGCTGAACATGTGTGGGAACACTTAACTTATGAAGAGGGGGTTGTTGCTGCGAATCATTGCTATGAATTTTTAAAACCAGGTGGGTACATTCGTTGTGCCGTTCCGGATAAAAATTTTCGTAATGATCGGTACCAACAGATGGTTCAAGTCGGTGGTCCTGGTCCGGTGGACCATCCAGCGGCAACTCACAAAATAGTTTATGACGCGAAAACATTCGTAGAAGTATTTGAAAAAGCGGGGTTTGAAGTATCATTGCTGTAATATTGTGATGAAGAGGGAGATTTTCATTATACTTACTGGAATGAAGTGGATGGAAAGATAGGAAGATCCTTTCGGTTTGATACAAGGAATTCTATCGAAGGACTTGGAATGGTTTCCATTATTATAGACGCAAAAAAGCCATTGATAATAAAAAATAAGCTCTGAGTGTTTCTTGCATCATCTATGAGGGGGCAAGATTTTCAACTAACGGACAATATAGCTTAATATGACGCTACCGCCGGCTTGAACGGTAGCCACGTTGTGCTAAAGATCGGACCTTCAGGCTTGGATCTCGCGACCGGGGAAAAAGTCAATGAGCCGATGAGTCAGGAAAGGATCGATTCCGTTGTTGCCGCTTACGCACAAGCGGCGGCGGATGCCAAACGGATCGGCTTTGACGGGATTGAGCTTCATGGCGCCCACGGCTATTTGATCGATCAGTTTTTCTGGGAGAGAACGAACCAGCGCACCGACAGCTATGGCGGAGACCTTGTGAAAAGAACCCGTTTTGCGGCTGAAATTATTGCGGCTTGCCGTCGCGCGGTAGGACCCGATTTCCCTATCCTACTGAGGATATCGCAATGGAAATCAAGTGATTACGAGGCGAAATTGGCAGCCAATCCGGATGAACTGGCCAAATTCCTTGCGCCGCTTGTAGAAGCGGGTGTTGATGTATTTCACTGCTCGATCCGCCGCTTCTGGGAACCGGAGTTCGCCGGTTCCCACCTGAATTTTGCAGGCTGGGTTAAAAAATTAACCGGCAAACCTACAATCACTGTGGGCTCCGGAGGTCTGGATAATGAGTTTCTATCTTCGTTTAGAGGGGAAAACGCAGGTACGGCGAACGTGGAAACTTTGACCGACAAGCTTAACAATAGAGAGTTCGATCTGGTTGCAGTCGGCCGTGCGCTGCTGGTTGATCCGGCATGGGCGGCTAAGGTCAGCGATGGCCGGCTTGACGAGCTGAAGCCTTTCACCCCTGAAGCGCTGCGTTCGCTATCTTGATTCTGCTGTAATTCTAACCTTTTGTTTATATGATTGGGCACTCCGAGTTAGTGGGAGAGCCCGTTTTTTTGTTTGACGACTTAACATGTGTTATAGCAATTCCTGCAATTGGCGATAGCGGGTGGAATTGATCGGTGGCCTTTTCTGAACCGAGGGACGGGCAGATTAGTTTAATTGTGATATGCTGAACCGTATCATAAGTAAGTGAGGTTAAAAATAGAACCACTTAGAACGTTATTGTGACAACGGTTTAGGTGGTTGTTTTTGAAAGTAATCATCCAAATTCAACTATTTACAATGTAACAAAATCAGGGAGAAGTTTCAAAACTTGCTCAAAGCTCGAAAATCTTCGAGTTATTGGCGCTTTAGTTGAGTAAGGCACAATAAGATAGCTCTTTTTCGTATTTTATTATTTAACAATCTAGGCGCATAGATCTAATAGATCAAGCGTCTTTTTTTGTGCCAGATTGTGTAATTCTACGGACTGTTCTTGAGAGAATAGATGATTACGTTAATTAAATAAATTTCATATTTATGAAATTATTTCATAATATATTGCGTGTTACTCTAATATATATTATATTATTCACAATAATGAAAATTAGGGGTGAAGTTATGAATATAGGAATGGAAATAAAGAAATTGAGGACTGAAAAAGGAATTACTTTGAAAGAGTTAAGTGAAAAAAGCGAACTATCTGTTGGATTTCTGTCTCAATTAGAAAGGGGGCTTACTACCATAGCAGTTGATTCACTTGAAAAACTAGCTGATATTTTGGAAGTACATTTAACACATTTTTTTGATTATCCACTTAAAAGGAAAGATATGGTTTTAAGAAGTTATGAACAAGAATTAATGGATTCAGTAGAAGGTGGTTTTATTAAGTATAGTTTAAGTACAAATTTAGAAAATAAACAACTTTTTCCAAGGCTTATAGAAATTCTTCCTCAAAAGAAAGATGAAGAAATATTATCCTATAAGCATAAGGGAGAAGAGTTCATTTATGTTTTAGAGGGTATATTAACAGTTTACATAAATGGTCAGAGGCATGAAGTATATCCTGGTGACAGTGTTCATATGGACTCAAATATTGCCCACAATTGGGCTAATTATACGAACAAAAAGGTCAAGCTTATAGCTGTTAATACGCCTAATTATATCTACAATAGTGGGTTTTATACTACAGATGCTGATTAGTAAAGACATTATATAAAGTAAATAGAAAGTGATCATAACAATGGATAAACTTGTATTATATCTAATCGGTTCTTTTTTTGTAATCGGAGCTATTGATTATATTACCGGAAATCATTTGAAACTGGGTGGGAAATTTGAGGAAGGCATAAAGACCATGGGAGCTTTAGGACTTGGCATGATAGGAATACTTTCTTTAGCCCCCATATTTACAAATTTTTTATCCGCTGAGATTATTCCAATCTTTAGAGTTTTTCATCTAGATCCTTCTATCGTTCCTGCAGCATTTTTAGCTGTAGATATGGGGGGCTATCAAATGGCTAATGAGCTAGCATTGACAGAGGAAATGGGGGCATTCTCAGGAATTATCATCGCATCTACATTAGGAGCCACACTTAGTTTTTCAATACCTGTCGCGTTAGGGATGCTTTCTAAAGAGGATGAAAAATATTTTTCTAAGGGTGTGTTGGTTGGAATTATTACTATACCAATAGGATGTCTTGCAGCAGGCTTATGGCAAAAAATAAATATCAATATATTAGTATGGAATCTGGTACCTATATTTGTTTTTGCCATTATTTTTGGAGCAGGATTATTAAAAGCTCCTCATGTTTTTATAAAAGTTTTTAATGTATTTGGAAAGCTTATAATGAGTTTGAGTACTGTTGGATTACTTTTACAAGGTATAGATGTGATATTTGGTGTAAGGCTTGTCTCAGGATTAGCACCACTATCTGAATCTATTGTAATAGTAGGCAAGATCGCATTTGTTTTAGGTGGAGCATATCCTATGCTAGCACTTATCAATCGAATTTTTAAAAATAGTTTTAAAGAAATAGGGGAGAAATTTGGAATTAATTCAGTGTCAGTAGCAGGCATTCTAGGAAGTTTGGCTAGTAATCTGTTGATATTTGGAACATTTAAGGAAATGAATCCTAAAGGAAAAGTGGTATGTACTGCCTTTGGAGTAAGTGGAGCATTTGTATTTGGAGGTCAATTTGGATTTGTGTCAGGAGTAGCCCCAGAAATGTTAGGAGCGTTTATCATATCAAAGCTTACAGCCGGAATAATTAGTATAGTACTAGCTGCATGGCTATATGATCGTGAA
Source organism: Paenibacillus germinis (assembly GCF_013141785.1). Classification (NCBI taxonomy): domain Bacteria; kingdom Bacillati; phylum Bacillota; class Bacilli; order Caryophanales; family Paenibacillaceae; genus Paenibacillus; species Paenibacillus germinis. The sequence goes on along the minus strand of NZ_WHOC01000163.1, from coordinate 15,361 downwards.
AATAAAGAATTTAGTCTTAAGGAAAATGGAGGTATTAGTAATGAATATCAGGGATAGGGTCGAAAAGTTAAGACAGCTAATGAAAGAAAATCAAATGGATGCTTATATAATTCCCAGTTTTGATGCACATCAGAGTGAATATGTAGCAGAACATTGGAAATGTAGACAATGGATATCAGGATTTACAGGGTCTGCAGGTACTGTAGTTATTACATTAGAGGGTGCTGGGTTATGGACAGATGGTAGATACTATATTCAAGCAGAAAAGCAGCTTGAGGGCTCAGGAATCAGATTATTTAGAATGGTGGATCCAGGGGTACCATTTTATTCAGAATGGCTAGCAGATGTTCTTAATGAAGGAAGCATTGTGGGCTTTGATGGAAATGTTTTTTCAATTAATATGGTTAAAAAGATGGAAAAAGATCTAAATGCAAAGAGAATCGTATTAAAAATGAATCAAGATTTAATTGGTGATCTGTGGGAAGATAGACCGGAGATTCCTAAAGGACCAATTTTTACTCATGACGTAAAATATGCAGGCAAATCACGAGTAGAAAAATTAAATGAACTAAGAGAAGAAATGAAAAATAAAGGAGCAAATTATTATATTTTAACTTCCCTTGATGACATTGCATGGCTTTTGAATATAAGAGGGGCCGATGTGCCTAACAATCCAGTTGTAATAGCTAATGTAATCGTAGCAGAACATAAATGTTATTTATTTATTGATTCTTGCAAGGTTCCCTCTTTAGTTAAATTAGAACTGGAGGCTGAAGGAATCGAGTTAAAAGCGAATCATGAAATACAAACATTCTTGGAGAATCTTTCAAGCGGAGATGCCATTATTCTAGATTCGAATAAAACAAATATCAGATTATATAATGCCATTAACAGTAATACAAAGAAAATTGAAAGTCCTAACATCACGACTAATTTAAAAGCTATTAAAAATGAAGTTGAGATAAAGAATTTAAAATGGTGTGATATAAAAGATGGTTTAGCCATGGTGAAATTTATAAAATGGCTAAAAAAGTTTGTAGATAAAGAAGAAATTACAGAGATTACTGCAGAAGAAAGATTAGAAGATTTCAGAAGGGGGCAGGAAGGATATGTTGGACCTAGCTTTGATACGATAGCAGGTTATAGAGAACATGCTGCGATGATGCATTATAAAGCCAATAAAGAAACGCAATTTACTCTTAAGAATGAAGGTCTTTTTTTAATTGATTCAGGCGGACAGTATTATGATGGAACAACAGATATTACACGAACGATTGTTTTAGGAAAACTTACCGATGAACAAAAAAGAGATTTTACTTTGGTGTTAAAAGGATTTATTGCATTAAGCTCAGTAAAATATTTATACGGAGCTACAGGCTCTAACTTAGATGTTTTAGCAAGGCAACCAATATGGCAGTATGGTTTAGACTATAAATGCGGGACAGGACATGGGGTAGGTTTTTTCTTGAATGTTCATGAAGGACCACAAAGCATAAGGAATAATAATAATAATGTTACATTAGAAAAAGGCATGATTATTACGAATGAACCGGGAATATACCTTGAAGGTAAATATGGAATTAGAATTGAAAATATGATGTTAGTAGTTGAAGACGAGAAAACAGAGTTTGGTCAATTTATGAAGTTTGAAACAATTACGTATTGCCCAATTGATTTAGCCGGTATCAATAAAGATATGTTAACAGAGAGTGAAAAGCAATGGTTAAACAATTATCATCAAGAGGTATATACGAAGCTAGCTCCTTATTTAAATGAAGAAGAGAGCGGATGGCTAAGGGAAGAAACTAGGGAAATATAAATAGGTATTGCCGAATACAAGTAATATTTTTCGCCTTAAAGTATAAAATCAATGATATTCACTAACCTTTATGCCGATTCCTTTAAAGTACAAGTAGAAAATGCATCAGAACCTGTTGAAAATGTACGAGGGAAAATACAGTTACGCTTTCCTTACCGTGAATAGACTGCCAGGGATTCGTATTATCTTAAGCGAAGATCTTCAATATATCTATTCGTTTGCTTTTCATAATAATCAAATCCGGACCATTTATTCCGTAGCGAATCCTGAGAAACTAAGACATCTATAGAATGGAGCGGTTTAATGGACCCATGCGGGAGAGATCGTCGCAGACAGTGTCATTTGCCAACTGAGAAGGGCGCCCGATCTGGTGCCCTTTCGCCTTAGCTCTATAATTGTTACGGTGAACATAAGTAGAGCGAAATATGAGGCCGCGAAGCCTTGCGGAGCTTGAGGGTTGCTATACGGCTTTCCAATTCGCCATCGGAATCGATTCGGCACCTTGAATATCGGCATCGCCCCTGGGGTAATAATTAGCATGCGAAGCCGGATGGATATGAACGAAAGGATATGGCTGTTGCATTCCCTCAACGTTCGCTCAGTTAAACCGGTGCTTGTGCCTTTCGAATCGAATATTTTATGTTACGATATAAGAATTGAAGAGGCTGTGATAAAAATCGCTTTAACTGTATCAAAGTACGAGTCGGAACGGCTAGGAGGCACTTATGAGAGAATTCGAGCTATTAACGAGTATTGAGTTATCGAATGAGTTTATCCAACATCATAAATTGTCATTTCTCTATATTACTAGCACTGATTGCAGCGTATGTCACGCATTACAGCCGCAGGTCCAGAAATTAATGATGAAATATCCGGAAATCCAATTGGGGACCTTAAATGCGCAGGAAGTAAAAGAAGTCGCTGGGAGCTTCTCTATTTTCACTGTGCCTGTTTTGTTGCTTTTTGTGGAGGGGAAAGAATATATACGTGAAGCGCGAATTGTGCATATGGATCTATTAGATGAAAAGATCCGCAAAATTTATAACATGGTGGTTTAATTGACAGTCCTAAGGAGAAGAAAATTGATGGATCAGTGGAACGAGCGATTTGGATCGAACGAGTATGTATATGGTGAGCAACCAAATGCCTTTATCAAAGACCAAGCACACCGATTGAAAGGGAAGCAAATCGTGGCTTTTGCGGAAGGAGAAGGCAGGGGGTGTTTCTGGCAAGGCAGGGATATCAGGTGACGGCATGGGATTATGCGGCGAATGGGTTGAAGAAAACGGATCAGCTGGCGGAACGATTCCAAGTGAAGGTGGAAACCGGGCTAAAGGATTTACTGCATGATCCAGTGCAATCGGAGACTTATGACGGATTTTGTGGAAAAAAACCGAGATATTCTAAGAAATGAAACGAAGAGGCTTAGAAAATAATTGTTCTTATTTTGGGACAAATACTTTTAATCATGCTTTACCACTATCTTATGGAGAACCGTCCATAAGTCATTGAACTAACGCAGAACGATAGTTGAACGAAACAAAGAATACGCAATAGAGGAGAGCGGCGAATGAACAGTTTCACAGTACATGGAACGTTACAAGATTGTAGCATTTCCGTATCGTGGACCAAAGACGGCGGACTCACGGGCGACGTAGAAGCGATCGAAGCGGTAAAGCGAATAGCGTCATTATACGCCGGCCAAACGATCGAGGTAACTCCAACAGGTCCATTTATTACTGGAGACCACCTAGCACACCGTCACGGCGCGCTTTATCTTATTAATGAGACACTCGACGAGATCGAGGAAATAACCGGTGACAACCCGGCAAACGATTGGGTGTCGGGAAGGATATACTAGTAAATAGAGGGCACGTTCAGTAATAACGATAGTTGAGGAGTTTGCTTCGCGGCAGCTCCTCTTTTATTTATTATAGTAAAGGGCAGGATAGTTGAACAATACTAATATCTTTAACTCACACTTGCATATAACCTATGTGGTAATGTAATGTAACTGATCTTTCTGGTCAATAGAGGTGGAGGAATGAAAGAATGTCTTTTTTAAATGGAATAGAATTATGCCGTCGATTTCATATGGAAGTCGTAGAGCCTGTAATGTCGGACACCTACCCTTACTTATCCTATGCATCGGCTTTAATCGGTCCAGGTAGTGAAGTGCTCGGATATGTTACGGAAATGTCAACTGATCACGATTGGGGACCCAGGGTATATCTTTTTCTTAACCAACAAGATATCGGGTATTCCGAACAAATACAAGTATCTCTGCTCGAGCAAGCTCCTGGACAGTTTTGTGGCTTCCAGGTTGATTTAAGTATGAGCATAATTACAACGGTATCGAGGTTCATTGAAAGCTATTTGGCTCTTAACAGGGATGAACCCATAGAGCTAATGGATTGGCTAACGTTTCCTTCGCAGTCGCTTCTTGAGATAACTAGTGGAGCAGTTTATAGGGACGATAATGGTCAATTATCCACGTTACGCAATCAACTCAATTATTATCCTCACGATATATGGTTGTACCTTATGGCATCATGATGGCAGCGTATCGGTCAAGAAGAACATTTGATGCTTCGTTCGGGTAATATAGGCGACGAACTTGGCGCAGCTATTATTACATCACGCCTTATCCGCGATATCATAAATCTTTGCTTTTTAATGGAGCGTCAATATGCACCTTATCCAAAATGGCTTGGCACAGCATTTAAGCGTTTGAAATGCTCTGATCATTTATTCCCTTATCTTTGGACTGCACAAACGGCAGCTACATGGAGAGAACGTGAGCATGCATTTAATAATGCTTACAAACATTTATCAAATATGCATAAAGCCTTGGAATAACTGAAAAGCTCCCTAGTGATGCTTCGTACTTTTATGATCGTCCATTCAAAGTAATGAATGGCGAAGGAATCGCTAGACTCATTGCAAACCAAATTGTGGATACAGGTATCCATCAGTTAGCCGAAAAACGCTTGATCGGTAACATAGATCAGATTACAGACAATACTGATTTCAGAAAAATAAATAGGTGGTCTGATGGAGAAGGACTGCAAGCCAGAAAGGCTTTGAAAAGTCTAATAAGCCTTGTTTGAAGGGATCAATAGGTTCAGAACTTCTGCCCACATTAATGATATCCCTAGAGACGCGAATGTTTGCGGTATTTCATAGGGGAAATACCCGTGCAATGCTTAAAAAAGATGCTGAAAGTATGAATCGAGGAGAAATGCAGTTCCTCTCCGATCGTAGATATTGACTTGTCCGTCTCGCGCAGCTGGTATTTAGCCTTGTCTAGACATAAGCTCTCCTTACATGACTACTGATGAGGTTGATAAGCAAGTACAAGAGATATATTCACACTTATTAACTGCTGAGCTAACTAAGCTTGAAAATGATGAATCGGATTTATCTAAATCTAAACAAGAGTACTTAGATCTTAAGAGGGCTATTCCAAAGTTGCTATCACAACTCAAAAGTAATACTGACCTAGCACTAAAAGCAGTTAGTGATAATGTTTCAAAAAACTTACAAGGACTCTTCTCAAACAAAGATTTACAGCTTGCAGTTTCAGGCGGGGATAGTAATGGATTTTCTATTTCAGAAATTGTAAAATCTACAAACTCAAGTGTCACAATAGACAATAAGCAATTTCAGGGAATGCCTTTGTCTACACAAGGAACAGGGATCCAAAGAATGAGCTTAATATTTATATTTCAAAATATGATTGAACAAGGCATGCTTGGTATTAACGAAAATAAGATGCTACTTATTGACGAACCAGAAGCATTTTTACACCCTGAAGCAGTACGTGCATTGAGCCAATCATTATATACTATTGGTGGTAAAATGCCTTTAATAATCTCAACTCATTCTCCAGTTTTAATTGATTTATCAGAGAATCACACTTCTATTCAGGTACTTAGGATTGGAAGTGATGAAGCAATTGAATTATTTCAATCCTCTAACTCAGTATTTGATGAAAACGACATTGCTAATATGAAAATACTTAATTATGTAGATTCTTATATAAACGAATTTTTCTTCGCTAACAATATCATTATTGTTGAAGGCGATACAGAGTTTTAGCTCAGGTTACATCAAAAGGTTTGCAATTTGAGGGAATGATCTACACAAATGCAACAATGGTTAAACAAAAATGGTTCGAGCAAGCCGAAAGAGAGGGGCCGTGGCAGATACCAATCTTATTTTGGCGCGCAAACCAAGATAACTTAATTTTATTTGAATCTGGTTCCTACATACAAGCTACCGCGGTTGAAAATAACCTTGGTCCACCTGAAACATTAGATACTTATCACGAACAATTAAGAGCAATAATGGAGGAAAAAAGTAGATGTATAATCCAATCGTTGTACCAAGGAATAAAAAATACGGCAACAATTATTGGAAACTAACGTCTATACTGGTGAATTTAAGTTACTTCTCGACAAGTATCCGGAGATTAAGGATCTAATTGACGATTTATATTTAGGCAGGAACCGAAAAACACTAGAACCGCACGCTTTGCTTTTTGCATTTTTTCTTGTGGGGGAATCGGAACAGATTAGACTATATATATAAAGAGACTTACACTGGATAATACTGACATGTGTATAAAATACGGGTTTTGTGAATATGTCTTACTAAACATCTATACCCATTAGCGAATTCTGCCTCTTTGTGTCGGATGACAAGATCATATATCGTTAAAGGACAAGAACATATATCGTTTGCCGAAAAAGTTAAAACCCCGTCAATTAATAATCGACGGGGTTTAAAAAATCAAAATCGCAACTTTGATACATAACGATCAATCATTAGTTTGAGTTGCATATTTTCCTCGCTTGGGTTATCAAAAACATTCATTGCAATATTCATCGGAGTAAACGATTTCATACGATTAATTTTTCTCTTTCTGCTAACTGAGAAATTTGGGCATTGGAAATTATGTATGGTTTCCTCCACTTGCTCCTGTTGGAAATATTCAATTAATAGTGAAGCATTTTTCTTAGATGTTATTTTAAATGCAAACTTCCGGAAACTTGATTCTTTAATTTGTCTGATTTGTTCCCACGACGGTGCTGATTCTCGCCGAGTTCCCTCTTCTGCAATTCTAAGCCTTGAATTAAAAAAATTCATACAGAATTGAGCAGTAACCTTGTTCAATATCCATAATAATTCTTTTGCCGCTTTGTGACGTTGTAACTCTTTAAATAAATATTGGAGTTCTTCGAAGATGAGCTTAGTAGCTATCTGAAAAGTATATTCAAAATGTCTAGGTGATTCAATTTCTTCCCCTCTTGTATTACGCCTATAAAAATATTCATTTTCTAGTAACGACTTCCTCCAAAAGACATATGCATATGCGTATGGACATATTTTGGGAAACTCTCCTCGATCTCCTAAGCGCATCTCCCAAAGTTGATTTATACAATGGGAATGTTTTTGCAGTAAAGTTTTCCTAAGGTGTCGGTCAACAGACTTAAATGTTGATTTATTATCAAAGTATATCTGCTCGATTAAAATAGGGGTCTGCTGCATTCCGTCTCTTTTAATAGATTGCACACTCAAAAAGCTTGATGTCAGATTGGATTCAGTTAAGAGCTCAATGCTCCCATGCTGTGGCATAAATAGCCACCAAATATTTACCTCATCTCCCCCTTTCCTTGATATCCATCGTAAAACGGAGGGATCAGTAATATCGAATTTTTTATCCCACTCACTCCACAGTTTTATTGAAAAATCGGCAAGGATATAGCCGCATACACACGTAAATGGACTACTTAACCGCTTATTACTAAGCAAGAAAGGAATTTCTTCTTTGCAATTTGGACAAGCTGCAATTAGTTTCGTTCCGTGATACGGACATTTCGAAACAAGAATAAATTGATGGAACCAACTGTGGAAACCCGTGTTCAAGCAATCGATACACCACCTTACATGTTTGGCAAACCAGGTATGAGGTAGCTCACGAAATTGTATTTCATTCGTGAAGCCACTTATCCAATCGTAACTTCCGCCGTATAAACTAACTAATGATTTATAATCTTGATTAGTAATTGCTGTTGTATATGCTTTTATTACTTCATCAGGATCCTCTAATGTATTATTTTTATTTTCTGAACAACTGGAGAGAAGCAAAGTCAAACAAAGAAAAATTATAAGCCTCATTACATTCACCCCTCTACTCAAAATTACCATAATATGGAATGTATTTACTAACCTAATAATCTGAGGGAGTTGAGAAAACAGCCAATGACTGCCGTCTCTTCGTGTGGATTGAACATACGTTCTCCGTTAGCTCAATGAGTACGTGAATTATGGTCAAATTTTATTGGTCGGCTTTTGTTTCGATAAATATTAATACTTATTAACCATAGCCCCGAATGTGGATGCCTTAACAAAGGGTAATCCGTTTAAAGATTTCAATTGGTCTTTTGTCCCCGTAACAACTACTCCAATAATCAAGCCGTTTCTCTGGTTTTGCTGAACAACTTTATCAAGTTTTTCGAAGACATTCCCATTAAATTTTTTTTTGTAACTTTTGAGTTCATTGAGTCCTTTAATAAAACTTTCCTCTGTTGTATTTACTTTTTGACCAGGACCCGAAACTTCATATGCCCTAAACCCATAAATAAATCCTTCTTGCTCAGGGAAATCAGTACCTTTTATTTTTAAATCTTCCTGTGCATAACTGTTTATCCAATACCATGTAGGTTCTACTATATCAGGAAGAAATTTTTGAACATCAGTCAGTGAATAAGCTTTATCAAACGAAATAGCCATTTCGATATATTTATTATCTGGGAGTTCATCTAGTTTCGAAATGTCGTTAAAGTAGTTTGTATACCGAAGAGTGGGATGATAAAAAAGCATGATTTGTTGTCCATTTTCTGCATTATAAAAGCGACTATTTCCATTCGCATCAAACAACTGCACATTTCCGTGATCTCCAACTAATCCAGATAAACCACCTATTGCTCCATATTCCAAGGTATTACTACTCCAAGGAATTACATGTTCTTTAATTATTTTGTAACGATTAATTTTCAGTGTACCTCCTAAAAACCCATACTGAACTTGCCGTTGAGCAATATACGTATCAGGTTCCATAAATGGTTGAAGAATTTCAATAGCAGCGACACCGTCCCATCCTTTTTCACCCATCCAAGCCTTATTCGCAATATATCCCCCAAATAAGATAATTAGAGCAACGGTTGCTGATATGATGATGTTCCGTATAATATTCTTTCTGCCAACTTTTTTGAATATATTATTAACAGATTCATTTTTAAATGGTTCTATTTGTTTTTCTTGATCATTCATTATCTGTATACCTCCTGTAATTTTTAAAAAATTGTTTCTTTGCACGTGATAAATAGGTTTTAACTTTTTCAATCTTCATTCCTAGAGAATTACCGATATTTAGGTAACTCATTTCTTTTTCGTATTTCATTACCAATAACTCTTTATAGGTTGGTGATAATTGATTTAACACTTGCTGAATTTCTTGGTGACATTCTTTCAATATCAGTTCTTCTTCTGGGAGAGGATTTTGCGAAATCTGATAATCCAAGTCGCACGAAAGTTTTACTAATTTATTCTGCTTTCGGCAGAGGTCATAATAAGCATTAATTGCAACTTTAAAGAGCCATGCGGTTAAATTGTTAGATGCGATAGAATCCGCATATAGTAAGGCTTTGTAAAAAGTTTCTTGTACGATATCTTTCGCATCTTCGCTGTTTGCACCGTTTTTAACCAAATAAAGATAGATAATATTCATATGTTTTTTTATCCACTCACTATCTTGCGAATTCATTTACAACCTCCTTTCGTCTAAATAACGATTGGGGACAAAAAAAGTAAACAAACATATTGAAACATATTGAAATTTTTCGTTTTTTTATCCGAAGTAGTGATTCAATGAACCATAACTCAAAATAGTTCTTTATATCGCGATTGTTGCATTAAACTGCCCTTAGTTTAACAGACTGCCTATAATGCGGCAGCCTGTTGTTGTGCTCTAATTATCAGTTAGTTTAGTCAGTCCTTTAAAACCTTGTTTTGAGCCCCAAATGAACACAGTCTTTCCAAGCCATATTCTTAAATAGATGGAGTGAAATAAAATGGCTTAATAATATCCTTCTGCTCAATTTCAGTCCCATCATCAAATTTTGTTTCCGTTCGGACTATCCGGGTATTTCCCACACCTACTTCGATATATATCAATCGAAATAACCTCTTTTTTTACAGAAGTCTAGCATATCAATATTAACACATATTGGAAGTATCCTGCCCTTTAGTTGAGAAAAGGCTACCAGTTTTACCCGGCAGCCCTTAATTTATAAACTATAGATATCCGCTAAATATTATTCCATAAAAAAGAAAAAAAAGAATATATTTCATAGCTGTTGTATAATTAAATATAAGTACAACTATGAGAGGAGCTGCTAATCATGTTGCAACAAATTTCAGATTATGTATTTATGGGTTCCTTAGGTTTATTTGTGATTACAGTCATTATATATTTCTCCGGTAGCGGTGGGGAGTCTAACTATATCAATGCCGCAAATACCACAGGGGTACAAGCAATTACAGGATCTACTTTAACAGACCTACAAATGAATCATGACCACAAAAAAATGGCAAACCCACAGCAATATCGCGTGAAAAAACTTCTGAAATCATACCTATTTTGGATTTCAGTTACTGGATTGATCGCTTCGGTAGTTCTCACTAAAATTTAGCAAAAACCATATAACTTGGCTGCCGATTCGGTGCCAAGTATTTAATATTTCTTATATAGACAATATCTACGTAAACAACGGTATTTAACTATCCTGCCCGTTCAACGAGGCTGCCGATTGATGCCGGCAGCCTCGTCCTGGTTTCATTGAACAAACGTTCTTCGTTAGTTTAATACAAACGGATTCATTTTTGCTCTTCAATTGCCCAGAAACGATTTCCGTACGGATCAAAAAACATCATAACCTTATCTCCTCCACCACCGAGCGTAATCTCTCCCACTGTGACGCCGCTGCGAATTAAATTAGATCGCAACTGCTCGATGTCTTCTATTGTAAATTGTATTGAATAATGAGGATTCAGCTTAATGTTACCTGTATACCAAATGCTGTTTTCGTCAGTTTCTTCTTCTCCAAAAAGTAAGATTTCCTGCCCGTTTTCCAACTTAAGACTTGCAATCCCCATCTTCCATATCAATTTGAATCCCAGCACATTTACATACCATTCAATTGCCTTTTCGTATTCTTCAAAATCACCTGATTTCGTCACTGGAATACCTACCACAATTTCTTTAACACCCATAAACCGTTGATACCTCCCGCATCGTTATACAAATTTGCATTGATGTAATGGTATTTATGTATCTTAAAAAGATTCGGCATTATTGTCACGCTAACCTGCCCGTTAACGTAATGGAGACTACCATTTGTGCCGTCAGCCTCGTTTCTGAATTGAGCTATAGTATCGTTAGCTTAACGAGACTACCGAACATCGCCGCAGCAACCCCCGTATCGAGAACACCCTGATAGATGCAAAGGATTATTTCTTAACCTCAAAACTAGCTTTTATCTGTTCGACATCTTGTTCCAACAAGGTGTATTGTTCTTTATCTTTCTGGTTGTTGGGATCGTATTGCACGTCTGTTGGGGTGTCAAATGCATAAACTGCATCACCTAGCTCACCAATTTTAGAAATGTGAATAATTTTAGCTAATTCGATCCCTTTAGTTTCCCATTGATCCTTAGGCCAAACCTCAACTCTAAATAATTCGCCCTTTCCAACTTTTGTGGTAAATCTGAAGGCCATGATATCTTCATGCTTGAGTTCAACAACATCATAATTATCGCGCCATTTGGATGGTAACATAAGGATAAATTTATACTCCTCATTCTCATACTTAATACTTTTTGTGGTTGCAGTCGTTTCTTTTGAACAAGCGCTTAAAATCTGGACTGAGATAAACAGTAACAATACTGCACGAACTAACTTTACCATTGATGATCCCTCCTTTACACTTGAAGAAAATGATTCCTCATTATTAAGAAAAGTCAGCCCATCCACTTAGACTGGCTGTCTATTCCTGTTGTTAGTGAGCTCTCCTTTCCCATTCAATTGAATCATTTTAATACGCCAGATTCATACGTAAACTGCTCCGGTATATGGGAGTCTTTAAAACACGCATTAAACAACCTTTATCAAAGTCTTCTTTGAAATGTTCTCTATTTTCTCGCATCCAAGCAGAACACTGCCACACTATATACTCTTTTTCAATTCGTATTATTGTTTTTAAACTCCATATCCTTAAATTTTTCTTCATTAGCTTTATCGGTAAATTTTATCTGGTCAAAAGCAATAGTTTGTAGAGGCTTATCACCATCCAAAGATACAATCTTCAGGATAATTCCAGCTTGGTTATCAAACCAAATAGTTAGCTTATTTCCTAGTTTCCCTTCTTTACGGTTTATAACTATAACTGTAGAATCACGATCAAGGAACTTTTCTCCGCCCTTTAACGTCGTTTGACCACTATTAATGGCATCGTAAATAAACATTCCTGGATTCAGTAATTCGTTTACACCACCAATAGGTAGAAGTGTTCCATTATTTGCTGGGGTTAATTGAAGTATTTTAGCATCAGGTCCTTTAATTTGAACATTTGTTCCATCATTTATTGACTCCTCAAATCGACCCGGTGTTTTAGAATCAAATATGTGCTTCACGTAGAATCGGCTAGGCTCTTCGATAACAAGTTCAACTAGTTCCTTTTCTCCAGTAGCCTCAAATGTTATAACGATCTTTCCTTCTAAAGCTGAGTATCTATGATTCACATCCAGGAGTTTATTGATAATTGCTGAGATATCACTAACTTGTTCTTTTGTTTCACCAATTTGACCCGAATTATTGGGTTCAGTAGGAGTAGTCAATAAATTTAGATTTGACTCTTCTATTAAAGGTCCGTCTTGTGTAGCTGTACCATAATTCCTTACGTCGCAACCTACCACCATTAAAAAAATTACTATTGTGAGCAAAGACCATTTATGCTTCAATTAAACTTCCCTCCCCATATCACTATGTAACAATCTGATCTTCTCAGCATCCTCACTGTCCTTGAGTAGTGTCATTTATCCCCGCCCCATTTAATAAATTAGACAGAGAAATTCAGAAAAAGTTTCCTTTTACTGGGAAAATAATTAATGTTTCAAATTTATGTCCAATAAAAGTTACTTGAATGAAAGCCAAAAAGAAGCCACCTCAAGGCAGCTCCTCTTCCACTATCGTTTCCGTTAGCTCAACCATTACGTAGCAGTTCTGTTAAGCATCACTTATTATTTTGTGGTTTATGGTTTCGTCTATACTCGTCAACCTCAGCCCAAATTATATAACCTATTCCTACAAAAAGGGAAAATTTACTCAGTGTTAAAGGATAGTCACCAACAGAATAAAGCAAATGTTGAAATAACTCTGGATTCCATGAGCTTACATTTGAGCCAAAGATCGCTGCACTTAGATATTGTACGGATAATAGAAAAGCTGCAAGAAAGCAAAATACAACTCCTGTTCCCCTTTTAGACAAAAAAACAACTCCTTAAGATAATATCTCCAAATATTACCATGTCTCTCACATAATTTCACGAAAAACAAATTTATAAATACTATTCAGAGCTACTGAAGTATCCTGCCCGTCCTCAGAGAAAGGCAGCCACTTGATGTCGGCTGCCTTCCTGGTGTTTAATATTAAGCTATAGTTCTCCGTTAGCGCAATGATTCATGCCGAATGCCAAAGTGTGAACACAATGTTATACCATGTCCCTACCCCTACCATCAAAGTAAACTTACAATCACTACTTAATCTTTCGTGTGATGATTTCAAAATTCTTAGCCAATACCCAACCATTCATTCCGTATGATGACATAAGAATAATGTATTTATAACCACCTTCAATTAAGATTTGTTCCATTTCATTAATTGAATCATACATCACTGGCCATCCATAGGATTTCTGCTTTCTTAATAGTTCAGAATTTCCTTTGATAAACTTAAGAATATCTGATTCATAAATATCAAGAATAATACTGCTTTTCAATTGGTGTTCAAAAAAATGATTAAACACTTCAGTAAATACAATATCTGTTTCCTCAATTATTCTATTATCATCATATTTAGTATGTAATTTGATTTGATCATTTTGTAAATCGACTTCATAAGATAAGATTTCATTATCATGTACTTTTGACATAATTTATCTCACCCTCCCTTATGCACGGCTTGCCGAAATTACCGCTATTTCACTATCGTTCTGCGTTAGCGTAACAAAGGATTAGAATTTGTTTCAAACTCCTTGGATAGCCCATTTTATGAATCCAAATATATAGATTAACAGTATGGATGTAGAAATAATTAGGGCGGAAACTGGAATTATTCTTTTGCTGATTTTGAAAATACCAATTATGCTAAAAAGTAAATTTAATATTACACAAAAAACAGTATACCTTAGCCCGATAACTGTTAATTGAAGAAATGGCTTACCTGTAGCTAAACTATACAACATTAAACATATAATAGTAGTTGTAAGTAGTATTAAGACAAAGCTTAAAGCAGACGAATTTCCTTTCATCCTCACACCTCCGATTGAACAGGGAACAGCTGGCGGTAGCCGGTCGTGTGCTGGCTGCCTTCATTGAACTGTAGTTCTCTCGTTAGCTTAACGATATCAGTATTTATCTTGTTATCTGTTCGATTATTTTTCCATCTTGAGAACGGGCTGTAACAGTAGAGCCTGTAAGTTTTACTCCATCTGTTATTAAGAACCAAAACTTTTCACCGTTTTTATCATCAATGATTTTCGCTGAATATTGCTTACCATTATCAGAATTCACAAGTACGTCTACGATTTCGGCGTCAAATATTTTTCCATAGAGAATGTCTGTGTAATTTGAAAAGTCACTTTTTAAGTCACTAAAAGACCATCCGATTTTATATTCCTTTGGGGTTGCCGAAGTTGAACCATTTATAAAGTGCCAGCCAAAAAGGTCTTTCTTTAATTTCGCAATCCCAAAATAATCTTCGGATGCTGTTCCCCATTCATAAAACGCAATAGCTTTATTATTCTCTAATGCTTCAATATGAACAATTTTTGTCATAGGCTGGTTTAAAGATAATACAGCTTTTTCAATTTCCTTGGCATTGTTTTGTTGTCCAATGCCCATAAAATATGAAACGATTAATAAAATAGCGATGGAACAGAATACTTTGATTTTAAAGTGTTTTGACAAAAAACCAACTCCCACCTTAAAACTTATAAAGACGTTGTTTTTCAAGCTTATGATTTTTGAACTCCCCCTAATATGACGTTTCTATATTTTGGGTAGTTGCGTTTAACTGCCCAAAAGTTCGTCAATTAAGCTATTATCCTCACGCTCTTCTGCCCGTCCCTCAATCGTTGGACTTTCCAGCTTACGTTTTGAATTTCATCTAATTTAACCTGTTGTTGAGAAAGGTTTTCA
>NZ_WHOC01000162.1:0-834 GCF_013141785.1 Paenibacillus germinis | reverse complement strand
TGGGGACGGATTTATTCCGAATGGTTTCCGACAGCGGAATACGAACAGGTTGAAGGCCCTAGCTTCGAAATGTATTATGGAACGGCAGGATATGTTACTGGGGAGATTTGGATTCCGGTGAAGAAAAATAACTTGTTACTTCATGCGGCACGCTTGTGTTTCTCATTGGGCACCTGTCGTACTTAGTAGAGCGACCTCCTGATGTGGGATTTTAAGGGCTGTAGACCCGTTACGTACTCCCATCGTACAGAGGCGCTCTTTTTTATGCAAACTCCAGATTATTCGTTCCACAGGAATTCTAACGAGAAACGATAGCTCAATAAACGTCAAAACAAGGCTGCCGGTAAATCGGCGGCCTTTTGAACGGGCAGGATAATGTAATGTTTATATGGAAATAAGTGGATGAAATAATACTTAACGGGAGGAGTTTTTTATGAGCGAGTCTGTTGAAAAAATTATATCTCTATATGAAAGGCTAACTGATGAGGAACAACAACAATTGATTTCTGTGTTATCAAGGCATCTGGGAAAACCACTAAAAATTTCTACAAGCGGATTGTCTATTTGTAGTGAAGATGAAATAAAGATTATCAATAATACATTAAGTGGTATCATTCTAACCAAAGAAAACGTTCCAAGTATACTTGAAGCACATAAACGGCTAGGAGGTACGGATTTACCTCAGAAAATCTCCTTTGGTTATGTAAAAGATAGTGGAAAATAAGATTTTATTTTTCTACCCATTGAGCTCCCTCGATTTGATTTAATTTCCTCACGCAAGCTCGTGTATTCGCAGGATTTCATCCCTATTGGAATCAATAAAAGAATGTAAGA
>NZ_WHOC01000161.1:0-115918 GCF_013141785.1 Paenibacillus germinis | reverse complement strand
AAGCTTATCCTGAACCAAAGGGATAGTGCACATAGAAACTTTCAATCAAGACTAACTCCCCTCACCAAGCGACTCCTGAACCAAAGGGATAGCGCCTGTAAGGTTAAACTTATTGAACCGCCAGTATTGAACGTATTCATTTATACAAGCATGATCCCTAAGTATTTTGCATATAACGTACGACAGTGAACGGTCGTGAGACGAACGCGGCAGAACTGTTATTTCATTGCATATGGATTATGTTAGAGGAGTGTTTTTATGACAAAACCATGGTTTTATCGGCTTCTATTCTCCTATTTGCCTGTATTTTTCATGATCACTTCTGTGCTCATTGTGCTTATTATTCTTTCGATCAGCCAACTGTCCAAAAAAGAAGCTGAAAATGCCAATAAAACGTATGCTTTACATATCATGCAGTCGGTTGACTATGCCCTGAAGACGATAGACGAATATGTGATCAAAGAACTGCAGACCAATACGCGGATTGACCAATTTTTTGACAACAAATTTGAGGGAAATCCCTATTACTCGGCTTATGAAGTCACCGAGTTGATTCGCGGGATGATGAATTATAACAATTTTATTGATTCGGTTTATTTTTATCGGGTTTCCGATCAAATGGTCATTAGTCCAAACACGATGATAACGGCTGACCGTTTCGGCGATAAAGGGTTCATCGAAGAGATGAGGAAGAACCCTTCTCAGTATCAGTTGACGAATCAGCGGATCTTTAAAGAATTTACTGAGATGGATCAGCGTAAAGTCGTCATTTCTTTAGTACGGAAGATACCTCTGTTATCCGGGCAAAAAGGCATCGTCGTTGTCAATATCAGCATGGATTCTATCGCAAGAATGGTCGGTGATATGTCTAATTCAAAGATCAGCTTCATCGAAGTATACGATCCCGAAGGCAAGCAGCTGATGGCATCTGGAAACGCAGATGGAGCAGTAGGATCTAGGAAAAGAGGGTCTGAGCTAACCCGAATTCATTCCACTTATACAAACTGGGAATACCGAAGCGGTCTCAACGATGATTATTTATTTACTTTCACCTCTGTATTCTCTTATGTATGGATCGGTTTGGGACTAGTTATGGTTGTCCTTGGCGGGGTCTGGATGACTTATGTGACCTATCGCAATTATCGGCCGATTAAATTGATTATGTCCCGTATCCATGCTTATTCCGAACTAAAGTCGATGGACGCCCACGGCAAGAAACAAGACGAATTCCAGTATATTGATCGAGCCATAGGCAACCTCATGGAGTTATCCAGCCGCTATGAGAAGCAGCATGAGGAAGATATCGTATTCAGGCGGCGGCACTTTTTCAAGGAATGGCTGGAAGGCAGCCGGGCAGTCGATTATGAAGACTGGAAAGCCGAGATGAATCGGCTGCAATTGCCTTCTGGCTTCGGTCAGCTTGCTGCAGCAGTCATCGAGATGGATAAGTATATGGAAGTATGTAGAATGTTCTCTCAAAAGGATCAAGAGCTGCTGAAATTTGTACTAAGCCGTGTCGTTTATGAAACTGCTGAACCGCTTGGCCTGACTATATGGGCGGAATGGACGGCTACACACAGGCTTAGTGTTGTGATATTCGCCGATGAGAATGTCAAAAACAGCGAGAAACTCGCAGCCAGTCTGTGCGAAAATGTTCGCTCCTGGGTCGAGCAGCATCTGCATTTCCGCATTACACTTGGTGTCGGGCATGTGGTTGGACAAGTTCAAGAGCTCGTTCATTCCTACGAGGCTGCGGTCCATGTTCTTCGCTTTAAATCGACCTTAGGAACGAATCGAGTCCTGTATCATTGGGAATCCGAAGCGTCCGCAGAGAAGGAAATGTATAAGCACTTGCCTCTGGTCAAATCACTGGCTCAGTCGTTTCGTTTGGGGGACAAGGAGTGGAAACCCGCCTTGGAACAAATTTTCACCGAATTAAAAGTCGGGTTATTCTCCTACGATGAGATCCGCAATCTCATGAATTATTTGGTTTATCATTTACACCGGGAGATGATGGAGCTCTCAGTCGAGCTGCAGGAGTTATGGCAATTCGCGCTGCCTCAGCTGAACGACGTCATTGAACAGTTCGATACGGTCGAAGAATTATATGCAGCGTGGTTTCATTTGTTAGAAGAAGTATCGCAGCGGATGGCTGGTATTCGTGAAGACAGAAGCACACATGCCGTCATGAACCAGATTCGCACTTACGTGGAGACCCATTATGCAGATCCTGAGTTATCGCTTACCTCGTTAAGCGAGCAGTTTCAGCTTCATGCCTCGCATGTCAGCCGTGCATTCAAAGAGGAGTTTGGTGAAAAATTCGTTGATTATCTCGTTAAGATCCGGATGGAACAAGCGAAAAAGCTGCTCCAGAACAGCCGTGACTCCGTCCAGGACATCGGGGGCATGGTTGGATACACGCATGCTATATCGTTTATACGCGCCTTCAAGAAGTATACTGGTATCACGCCAGGTGATTACCGGAAGCAAGAGTAATCATGCCATTTTTCAAGAAAAGTATATCGTTAATTGATGTTTATTCACCTCTGCATCAAATCCGCTAAAGCCTTGTACAGCAAGGGGTTTCAAAAGAGTTTATTCGCTAATTCATGTATATTGAGAATGATTGCGCTTCTAGGGTACATTGATTCCATCGACGGCAAGGGAGCAAAAGATGAATCAACTTTTACACTAAAGGAGGTGACACACGATGCCACATACACCGCTAGACAACATTCAATCAGCCCCCATGATTACTACACGAAGATTTACCCACCATGCCGCCAAGTCGCTGCAGCCCCGTCGTCGTTTCAAGCAAAATATGCCGCTGTTGATTATGTTTGTACCGGTTATCGCTTACTTTATTATCTTCAGATATTTTCCAATATTAGGTAATGTAATTGCCTTCAAGAACTATAACTTGATGGATGGCATTTGGGGAAGCCCGTGGGTTGGCCTAAAGTATTTCAAGGCACTTTTCACCCAACCCCAGACGCTGACCATCATCCGTAACACCGTCACATTGAGCTTGTTAAGCATTATAGCAGGATTTCCATTTCCGATTATCATTGCCATCCTACTGAATGAAGTTCGCGCCATGCGGTTCAAAAGGATTGTACAGACGCTAATCTATATTCCTCACTTCTTCTCATGGGTCATTGTCGGAGGCATTGTCGTTACGATATTCTCTCAACAATCAGGTATCGTTAACAAACTGTTGGAGCTATGGACGGGTCACACCACTGCCTTCTTGTATCAGGAGCATAGCTGGATAGCTATCTTCCTTGGATCTGGGATTTGGAAGGAAGCCGGATGGGGAGCGATCATCTACCTGGCTGCGCTTACCTCGATCGATACGCATCTGTATGAAGCTGCCAGCATCGATGGTGCGTCCAAATGGAAGCAGATCTGGCATGTCACGCTGCCCGGTATTCGCAGCACGATTATTCTTATGCTGATTCTGAGTATGGGCAATGTCATGGAAGTCGGGTTTGACCATGTATACACGCTTCAAAATGCAGCCGTTTCGGATGTCTCGAATGTCATCAGCACCTATATCTTTATCGTAGGTGTCCAGGGAGGACAGTTCAGTTTAACGACGGCGGTCGGGTTGTTTGAATCTCTGGTCGGCTTCTTCTTCGTCGTCCTCGCGAATCAACTTGCCCGTAAATTCGATCAAGGACTGTGGTAAGAAAGGAGCCTCCCCATCATGAAACCAACATGGGATGAGAAAATCTTTTACACAATCAATTATATGTTCCTAGGCCTTGCAGCTCTAAGCTGCGTTCTTCCCTTGATGCATATCATATCTTTATCTTTGAGCAGCTATCAGGCAATTGTATCGGGGCATGTAACCCTGTGGCCAGAAGGCTGGACTGTGGAAGCGTACAAAGCCTTATATGTTGGCACGAATATGGTTAAAGCCTTTGGTAATAGTATCGTAATTACCGTTGTAGGCGTTGTGCTAAGCATGTGGTTTACGATCATGGCGGCTTATCCGTTAGCCAAGAAATATTTCTATGCGCGTCGCTTTTTTACACTGGCTATCGTATTTACCATGCTGTTCGGAACACCTCTAATTCCTCTGTTCCTGATCGTGAAAAGTCTCGGCTTACTGGATACTTACGGCGCCATATGGATGCCGGGTCTGATCAGCGCGTTTAATATGCTTGTGCTTCGGACCTTCTTTATGAATGTGCCTGAAGAGCTTGAAGAGGCAGCACGCATGGATGGCTGCGGAGAATGGAGACTTCTCACTCGGATTATTCTCCCTCTATCCCTGCCAGTCTTGGCTACGTTGACTTTATTCTATGGTGTCGGCTATTGGAATTCATTCTTACACGTACTTATGTTTATCAATGACAGCACACGGATGAATTTGGCGGTTATGATTCAACAGATGGTCGCCAGCCAATCTATTCTTCAAGAGCTTAATTCCGTGAGACCGGATGATTTGCAGCAAATGACACCAGAATCCATCAAAGCGGCAGGCGTGATCGTACTCATTGTGCCTATGCTGATCGTCTATCCTTTTTTGCAGAAGTATTTTGTTAAAGGGGTCATGATCGGCGCGATTAAAGGATAGTACGAAGGGCAACACAACTTAACTTGAGCTTTTTTAGGAATCGAATTATCTAAGGGGGGTATATCCATGTCTATGTTACGCAGAAATCATCGGAAAGCTCTAGTATCCACACTAGCTTTAATCGCTGTATTGGCAGGCTGCTCCACAGCCAAAGTCAATGATCCAGGGACATCGTCAAGCCCGAATGCGACCCCAACAGCTGAACCTGCTAAAAGAGGAGCGATTAACGTTTCCGTCTATGATCGGGGCAATATTCCTCCGGAGGAAGGCAATTGGGATAAAAACCGTTGGGTGGAGTGGATCAACAAGAACGGTCCTGTCGATGTTAAATATACACCCGTTCCCCGCTGGGAATCGTTCCCGAAATTTAATGCTTTGCTTGCCTCGGGAAGCGCACCGGATTTGATTCTTGAGTACGATGCCAACTACAGGAACAGCTGGTATTCGCAAAAGCTGCTGATGCCGATCGATGAGATGATTGACAAGTACAGCACGAACTACAAGCAAATTCTGGAGAAATACCCGCTGCTGCGCAAAATTGGAACGAAAGAAGACGGCAAATTGTATGAAATCGGGCGCTTAAATGTCGTTGCTCCGCATCATCGTCTCTTAATCCGTGAGGATTGGCTCCAGAAGCTGAACCTCCAAGTCCCGACGACAACGGAAGAATTATATAACGTGGCCAAAGCATTCGTGAACCAAGATCCAGACGGCAACGGTAAAAAGGATACGTTCGGTATCAACCTGAGCGGCGTTGGCTTCTCCGTAATCAGCCACATCTTCGGTCGTTCGATCGATTGGGCAGAACAAAACGGAAATTTCGTACATGATTGGGAACGTCTCCAGGCTTCCGTCGAATTCCAGAAGCGGTTGTTTGACGACGGTTTAGTCGATAAAGATTTTCTCACAGATAAAAACGGACAAAAAGGTATTCAAGATTTTATGAATGGAAAATTAGGGATTTTCGCTATCGACAGTGCATGGTTTACCATTTCGAACTATGAAACTTTGAAGAAGAACAACCCTACGGCTAAGGTCATTCCTATGGCTTTACCGAAGAGTCAATTCGGGCAATTCAGCCCGATTATCAGCACACCTGTGCAAATGGTCGGTGTCGTCAATGCCAAAGCGAAGGATCCGAAAGCGATTATGCAATATATAGACTGGATGGTGGATCCCCAAAATGCAAGCTTGCTGAAAAACGGTATTGAGGGTACACATTCGCAAAAAGGCTCGAATGGCTGTTTGCAGCCTATCGATACGGAGAAAAATAAGAAAGAACTGTACACCGACGATCTAAATATGATGAGATCCGATTTACTGCTGGGCAAATGTGCGGAAGTGTATCTGGTGAACCTGCGCCCTGAAGTGCCAACCCAGAAAGAATTGCTCGATATCAACCTCAAATCCAAAGAAATCTATATTAATAAAGACCGTCCTATTCCTTCGCTCGGCTATGACTTCTTACCGGTCTTGCCTGATGATCTGCAAGCGATTGTCAAAAGCACAAGCAAATCCAACAACATCGATAAAGGTGACATTTGGTTGAAAGCTTTGGTAGGCGGCACTGGCTATACCGCTCAGCAAGCTGTGAAGGATGCTAAGGATGTATGGGAAAAAGCAGGCGGCAAACAAGTCGACGATTATTACGCCAAATGGTATGAGAACAACAAAACCAAGGCATTTAGTATTGATGATCTGTACAAATTCGCTGAACAGTCTCAGAAAGAGTTGAAATAGAACGAAGGAGGAGCGGCGCTCCAAAGTTAGATATGTCGGAGCGCCGTCTACACATGACGTGGACCCCGGATAGGATTAGGGAATCCTATTGATATCTCATTCATGGAGGTTATTATGAGATCCCTACACAAGTCAAAACTCCTTGTTTCAATCCTTCTGTCGGCAATCATTGTCTCACTGCTCCCGCTCTTTCCAGCATATCGTGCTTTTGCTGCGGGAACAGGTATTACCCAAGACTATTGGAACAATATTCCTGGTGGGAAAGTAGAACAAATTCCATTAAAGACGCCTCCATCGGGTTCGAGATTACTGCCCAACTTCGAGACACCGAACAATACGGGGGATCTCTATGGTTCTCGCGTTTATGGTTTTCTGACGCCGCCAGTCACCGGGGGCTACACCTTCTGGATCGCAGCGGATGACAGCTCCGAGCTATGGCTGAGTCCGGATGGTGATCCTGCACACAAAGAGAAGATCGCATCTAATACTGTCTTCGCTAAGCCCAGAGAGTGGGGTAAATCCCCAACTCAGAAATCAGTGATCATTCCGCTATCCAGCGGGAAAAGATATTACATCGAGGCGATGCACAAAGAAAATACCTCTAATGACAATTTGGCAGTCGCCTGGCAAGGGCCGGGAATAGCCCAACAAGTGATACCTGGCACTTACTTGACACCTTTTGTGCTGCCTGATGCGCCATCTAATCCCGTGCAGGACGATACAGCAAATACGTTCGGGTGGACGCCCATTCCCGGTTATTCGGATGTGGCTGCCTATGAATACAGCACAGATCGCGGTTACACGTGGCAAACCGTAACAACGAACCCGCTTCAACTGGACAATGTCAATTACACGACGGGACAAATACAAGTTCGGTTGAAAGAAACGACAGATCAGCCTGCCGGAAAGATCCTTTATTCAACCGCTTTTTACACGTTAACTACAGTGGAACAGCCTGCGCCGGTTTATACAATGCTTTGGAAAATCGGGCTTGATAATCAGCTGTCGACCGAATTTAGCGATTATACATCAACACCCATTGAGTCCTTCAGCCTCCCTTCCGACTGGGCCACTCGCACAGATTGGAGTTCGGTATCTAAAGGACTGAAGCTTAGCCGCAACGGTTCTATGGTTATTACTTACAACTTGCCGCAGGTCCCGGAGCATGGTGTGCAGTTCAGCTTCAGGAGCTTGGATGCGTATGTATCTGTTCCGCAGTTAGCTGTATTTTCCAATGATACGATGGCCGGTTTAATCCAGATTGTCGGCTTGAACGGCGGGAATACGACTCGGAAATTTAAAGAAACCTACGAGCTTTATATCCCTAAGGAAATGCTGAAGGTTGGATCTAATGAACTAAAGCTGTCATTGGATCGAGGCTTGTATGCGGGAACTGAAGGCGATGAATATCATTGGTTTGAATGGGATTATGCCAAACTTGAGGCATTGGGAGCTCCGGCTACGGAACCGATTCATGGGCGGTATACCCATCTAGGAACTGCGCTTGTCTCTCATGTATTGAAAGATCGCGATCTGCAAACGATGGAAGTAACGAAGTGGCTGGGACTCGCCTACAGCGGGAACGTCATTCGTTCCAGTCAATTCTCGCGGGAATGGCTGACTGCCTTGCGCGATTTGAATTTGGCACCCGTGCTGCTGCCATTCGGAACCTATATCAAGGATCCTGAGCTTTCATCGGGGGTCGTCCCTGAGAAGCTCAAAGAGTACTACAACAATCTCATTGCAGAAAATGGGGATTTGTTCGAATACTTGGAACTTGATAATGAACCCGGCGTATTCAACAATGCATTTGCGGCCGATTTGGCTCTTGCTAAGTATGTTAGTGAGCAGAAGCCTTTGCTAAACCCTTGGTTGAAAGCGGTTTCTCCAGGCTGGGCCTACTGGCCATCCAAAGGAATTCCCGATGGCTGGGAGCGTGATCCTGCCTACCGCAGACAGATTGAAGACTTTACCGATATGACGAACGGTCACAGCTATACCTTAAGCGGGATTTCGAGTGGTGAGGGAGGCGCAGTCGTTGAGACATTAAAGACTTTTCCAGAGTATCAGGGTGACGGAATGGCAAAGCCGATGATGATGAGTGAAACAGGAGCTAATGATTTTCATACCGACAATAACCGTTACGATACATTCACACACCGTTTCGCCTCCATCTTTGATCGGGAAACGCGCAGTACCATCGGCTATCTCGATTACATCATGCAGCATGCCGCTTACTTCCGAGAGTACAGCTTGCTCAAAGAAGACATCGTGATGAACTCTGCAGACGATGCCGAAGCGTGGATCAACACGAGTGATCCCGATGAAACGCGTTTGAAGGTATTCCGCCGTTTAGCGCTTGCCTACAGTACGCATGGCAATCCGCTCCCTTATGTGTATACAAATCAGAATGAGCTTGCTGGGAAAAAAGCTTATTTCCGCGCGGTGGATACATCTAGTCTTGGTGTGAGCAACACTGGAGCAAAATCCAATAAAATTCTGCTCAATTTTGTTAATTTTGAAACGACCCCGGTTACGATGAACGTCCACGTCACGCTGCCTAATAACGCGCAGTATGCGGCAGAACGCTTTGGCGCTGGCAACACGTATGTGGCTGCACGCAGTTTTACGACCATTGACGCCGCTTCGGGCGCTCAGTTATCGGAAACACTCCAGCCAGGTGAAGCCGTGCAGTATATTTTGACCATGTTAGAACATTCAGCACCAAGCAAGCCTACGCTGCAAGCACGGGCCGTTTCATACAAACAAATCAAGCTGACTTGGCAGCCTTCTACGGATAATGCAGAAGTAGCCGGATATAAGCTCTATGATAACGGCGTACTTCTCGCTAAGCTGCCGAAAGCCGTAACTCGTTATTCTCATCAAGATGTAAGACCGGAAAGTGCACACTCGTATACGCTGATCGCTTATGATGACTCGGGCAACGAATCCGTACCGAGCGACCCTTTAGCCATATCCTCCTTAGCTTTGCCGGCATCTCCTTTTACCACTACGTCTACGGGAGCTTTGCATGTTGAAGCAGAGCAAACGGAGCTGGAAGGAGTGACACATCATGGCACATTCGTCGGCATGTACTTTACACAAGGACGGATGAACATGCTGAAACCGCCTGTCAAAGCAAATACCAATTATATTCTTAAGCTTAAATATAGTTCGGCCGCGAACAAAAAGGTGAATCTCGTTATCGACAATCAGCTGATACGGACGCTGGATTTGCCGGGAACGGAGCCGAACGTCTATACAACAGTCGAATATAACGTCATGATGCCTGCGGACATAAGCAACCTTGTGCTGTCCATCGTCAAGAGCAGCGATAATGTGTTCGCCTACTTCGATTGGTTCGAGCTAAAAGAAGGCATCTTGGATGAAACACCTCAAGCACTTTGGACCAATGTCATTCATTCCAGTACGAATATGTATTATTCCGCTTCTACCTTCGCTCTCGGCGCCAATGGAGCCAATCTTCATGAAACGACAACACCTGGCGATTACACAGCTATGGGCTTTAAGGGTACGGGAATCCGTTGGTATTCTGATATAGAGTCTACTTTAGGCGAGGCTGATGTGTATATCGATGACGTCCTGCAAGCAACAGTAGATTTGAAAACAGCGAACACACAAGGCGCGAAGAAGGTTGTTTTCGAAAAGACTGGTCTCCCTATGGCAAACCATATCATCAAAGTTGTCGCTAAAAACGGCCGGATCATCCATCAATCGTTCGAGTTTTTGAGTTTGGAACGCCAGCCCTTAACACCAGGCCCCGATCTTATCGTAACAGATCTTGGAACGGATCCAGCAGATCCCTATGCTGGGCAAACGGGCATTCGATTCTATGTCACGGTGAAAAATGTCGGTATTCTCCCAACCCCTGCCGGCAAAATAACCGGAGCCGTGTTTGGTTTGAACGGCGGTTCTTTCGGCTATACGGATACGTATAATCAATCTATCCCTGTAGGAGGCAGTGCAACACTCTATACAAACGCAGGCGGTGAGAACGGATATTGGGAAGTTCCTAATGGAGAAGCCACTTACCAATTAAGCGTCAATATCAATGATATCGGACGATTCACTGAGATGGATCGCTCGAACAACACCAAGGAGATTACTTTCCAGGTGAAAAAGCGGGATGTCACCCCTCCTGTGACAACAGCGACAGCGGACGGTGCAACTGGGGCAGGCACTTTCAACAAGCAAGATGTGCATGTTACGTTTACAGCCGTGCATCCGACTGTTGGTGTTGGAATCAGGCAAACGGAGTACCGAATTCTGGGTGGAACATGGCAACCTGTCACAGTGCAGCCGGTCACTTTCAGCGATGAAGGGGTGCATCAAATCCAGTACCGCTCGATTGATGTGACGAATAACGAAGAGGCGCCCAAAGATTTGATTATTGGCATCGATAAAACGGCTCCTATCACCACGCACACATCATTAGAGGGATGGCAGCGCACACCGCAAACCGTCACATTAGCAGCATACGATGCTCTGAGCGGTGTACAACAGTCCTTTTATATGCTAAATGGAGGAACAGCTACTGCGGGAACCTCGGTTACGGTAAGCACTTACGGTGTAAACACGATACACTATTACAGTGTTGATGCGGCAGGCAATCAGGAATCGAGTCATTCTGTGGAGGTACGCTTCGATCCGCAAGCTCCTGAAATCAACATTGCCGGTCCTTTAACTGTATTTTGGACGGATCCGATTGTATTGAATGTTGGTATCACAGATGCTTTAAGTGGAGTGGCCTCATCTGTAGTCAAACTAGACGGTGCTGTTGTTAGCCCTAATATTAACCTCCAACCGCTCAGCTTGTGGATAGGTCAGCATACGATAGTAGTAACGGCAACAGATAGCGCGGGCAATACGATCGTACGTACCTTTGTATTGAAGGTGATCATGGATCTCGATCATTTGGACGATCTGCTCCGTTTATTATGGAATTTAGGATATTTCCCAAATCAAAGCACTTATAACAGCTTGCAGAACAAGGTTGCTCAGCTTCAGAAACTGCTAAACCAAAGTCAGCTTAAAGATCCGACTATCTTTGATGCAGTCATTAAAGATGGCAAGTATACGGATAGTACGACTGCCAAGCTGCTTCGAGATGCCATTCTATATCTGCAGCAAAAATCAGGGAAGTGAACAGTAAAGAAGGGACTATCATCCAAAGTCACTTTTGGATGATAGTCCCCTCTGCCCTTTTCTGTACCTGTCTATACGGACAATCGTTCCACTAATTGATGTGACTCTAGAACAAGGTCTCCACGGATGCTGCAGGCGTTCGGATTGTCCAAGCTTTCCAGGAAATGCTGAACAACACCGGCAAAGCCTCTTCTTTCTAGTACCGTGTCCCAGCTGCCGAAGGAGCGTACGCGTGGCGCGGCGCCTTTTTCATAAAAAACGGCTGACTCTAGGTTCGTTACTTCTACCGATCGGCCGCTGCCGTGAAGTTCTACTTTCTCTAAATCAACACCAGCAAGTCTAACCATGCTGTAATTGCCTAGTGAAGAGCCGAATGCCAACGTCCCTGACGCGTGGAGCAGTTTGCCTGCTTCATCGACTTGTTGGTTGTATGTGCTCACTTCGTACGGGCTCTCTCCAAGCCATAGCAATAGATCCAGTATGTGAATCAGGTCATCATACAACGTCTCTTTGGCACTATGACCTTGCTGCTTAATGCGGTGCTTAACGGCTGAACACCAATCGAAGCCGCCTGCCTCCTGCAGCCATTGCTTAGCCTCCATATAAAGGGGAGCAAACCTGCGGTTAAATCCCGCTGCCAGCAAAACACCTTTTCGCTCCGCATAAGAAGCCATCTCGGCGGACTGTGCCCAATCGTAGGACAACGGTTTATCTACATAAACAGCTACACCCTGTTCTATACTTTTCATAGCCAAATCGTAATGGGTAGATGTCGGACTATGTACGAAAACAGCATCCAACTCATGTGCAAGGAGCTCATCTAAGCTTGTTGTCCCGTAAGGAATGCGATACTTTGCCCTCATCCGTTCTACCGTCGCCGGGGTGGAGCTCATAATCCCTGCAATTTCCACTTGCTCGTTGACCGATAAAAGAGGCAGATACACTTTTTGTGCGATATCACCTAGACCAATTAATCCGATTCTTTTCTTCGTCATTATGCTTCACTCCTCATTTGTTTTCCCAGCACCATACGTCCAACCAACAGTCCAAGTACAAGTAAAACAGCGCCGACAACCGTAGAAACACCATATATTTGCACCCACATCGGGGCATCCGTAATCAAGGCATATACTTTTCCGCCAAAAATGGGTCCCAAGAAAGCGGCAAAGCCAGTGATAGCCGAATAAGTAGCAATATACATCGGACGTTCGCTCTTCGGTGTGTCGCCAATCGTAAACGTGAACACCATCTGATTAAACCCACCCAGCCCAACGCCAAGAACGATATGAACGGCATACAGAACAACAATAGCTGGAATGAAAGCAATCGCTCCCCATAATAAACAAGCTAGTGCAATGATCGGTAAGGACCATAACAGCAAGGTTTGAGCCGTATAACGCACATTCAAATTGCCCCATACATAGTAACTCGCCATCATGACCACGGTATGAACGACCGTAATTAACGAGACAGTTTCATAATTAATTTTCATCAGCTTGAGCATGACATATGAGAAGAGCGGCACGGTTACCCCTTGCACGAATAAAAACACAGCCAAAAAGAGAATCGCTTTAAGAAAAGCACGATCCTTCAATGGCTTCCCAATCATCCCTACCGGATTCGATGCCGTAGATGGCTCGAAGGGTGGATTCGGATATAAACCGAAGGCCAGTATATTTAAGACCACACAAACGCTGCATATGATAAATAAATAGTTAAAACCTTGCCCGCCTGGATAACGATCTAATATTTGTCCGCCAATGAAAAGAGCTAAAGAACTTACCCCGCCCAATATCGTGTTGCGAAGTCCAAAATATCGTCCTCGAACCGGGCCCGGCACCGCATCGCTAATCAGTGAGGTCCAAACGATTCCACCCGCGGCATTTCCCAAATGAGCAGCCGTATAAAGCACAATATACATGACAACCCACAGATCTTTAGGAAATAGAAAAGGAATCAAGCCAACAGAAGTCCAAAGCAATCGGTGTGAGGAAGCAAATATAAGCAGCATCCGTTTGCGGTTTCTGAATTTTTGCATGACCACAGCCATCCCAATTTGAATGATATTGACGACGGTTGTAATGGCCAACACTAAACCAATTTCGGTTGAAGTCGCTCCTAAATAAAGTAAATAACCCGTTAGAAACGGACCGCCAAGAAGCTGAAAAATAATAACCGCCGGGAACCCCTCCAACGTTGCGATGAGCAGACTTTTTCGGTAGGTGGATGCTTTTTTTCTGGGTTTTCGTAAATAACCCGCAATTTTCATTGTCATACTCGCCTCCTGATGTAATTCATATGATGTATGACTGATCTTAAAGTTTACAAACTATAGGGCGCTTATGGTAAAATAGGACTGACTACCTAATCTATCATGTCAGGCGGGATCACCCAAATACTATGAAACCAAACCATTTTGGTCTTATCACAAGCTTATTACTCTTTTTGACTTTCATTGTACTCTCTCTCATGTTTCAGTCAACCATTTATTTGTATATCGCCAGCGTATGTCCGCTTCTCATTGTTCCTTTTCTTCCCGATATTCGATCAAATCAGTTCATTAAGCCGAATCAAGCTAAAGGTGCTGTAAAATTGATTACTATGGAGAACAAGGACAAGGCTGATTCTGATTTTCTTGTTATCTTGTTTGAACCTGGGTATGTAAGATGGAAGCGCGGGAAGCTATTTTTCAATATGGAAGATATCATGAAGGATGTCTATATCAAGCCAGATCCCCTCGCCGCTACAATGACGGTGTTAAAATATGATCTATTTCTACATCGACGTAAGAAAAATTGGATCGGCATTTCCTTAACGCAGCTTGAGCAGCGCACCGAGCATCTCTCTTACACAACAAATGAAATCAACCGTCTGGTCATTCGGATGTCCGACGTGAATGAATTGCTTCAAAGGCCAGTTAATCAGCCAACTGCTGCTGGACAAAGTATTGGCGCCTAGGAAGATTAAAAAAATCACCCTGCCTTGAGTTATTACGCCATTCAACCTTCGTGGTTGGATGACGGTAACTCGATGACGGGTGATTTTTTTGTGTTAGCTTGAATTTTCTACGCTTCCGCTTAAAAGGTTCCATTAAAGGGAACGTAGAAACGTTATTTGCTGGAAAACGTCCGATTTTAATGAGTTCGGGGAACGAGGAGCCTTTATTTCGTTGTTTCTGCCTCCTAAGAGCCCTCTTTCCCTCGAATAGCGTCTCCACGTTCCGTTTCAATTGAATTTTTTACGTTTTCCCCATAATAGAGGATCGTAGTTCCCCATAAGTAAGTTAGTCTTAGGCTGCGAAACAGATTAACACTACTTATTTAGTTTAGCTGTTCCCCACACAGATACGCCGCTAAAGTACGAACCATGACACCTGTTGCACCTTTAGGCTCGATGCCTTTGGCCGACCATAACCAAGCCGTGCCGCCGGTATCCAGATGGATCCAAGGCGTTTCTTCGGCGAAGTAGCCGATGAACAGACCTGCTGTAATGGCCCCTGCCCAGCGATCGGATGATGTCGCATTCTTGATATCGGCGACATCGCTTTTCAGCATGGCGCGATACTCCGGATAGTTTGGCAGCTGCCATACTTTTTCACCAGCCGCCGAGGCTGCTTGGAGCAGCGGTTTCAGAAACTCGTCATCGTTCGTAACAGCGCCAGTCGCGACATCGGCGAAGCAGATTAAGATGGCCCCTGTTAGTGTTGCAACATCAATCAGGCGATTCGCTCCCAGCTGCTTGGCGTAGGTCAGGCCATCTGCCAATATAATGCGGCCTTCCGCGTCCGTATTCAACACTTCCACGGAATGTCCGCTGAGCATTGTGACGATATCACCGGGACGATAGGCAGAGCCAGACGTCATGTTCTCCGCCGCAGGGATAACCACGACCAGGTTCACCTTTGGCTTCAGTTGACCGACGACGTGCAGGGCACCAAGCAGTGTAGCGGCTCCGCCCATATCGCTGATCATTTCTTCCATGCCGTCGGGCTTCTTCATCGAGATTCCGCCTGTATCGAAGGTCACGCCCTTGCCGACGAGGCCCAGCACGTCGGCGGAATCTGGATCACCCTTATACTGCAGGGTGATCATGCGCGGCGGGTTGACGCTGCCTGCGCCAACCGCGGCAAGACCGCCCATCCCGCGGGCGGCAATCTCGTGCTCGTCCAGCACTTCGCAAGCGAAGCCGTAGTGCTGGGCGAGCCGAACGGCTTCCTCTGCGATGGAAGCCGGAATGAGCCTATTGCCCGGGAGGTTCGTGAGATCCCGGGCATAGTTCGTGCCCTCCGCAACCGCCTCAGCGGCTGCGATCGCCCCCTCCAGAAGCGCTGCATCCGCAGCCGCTTCTGTGAGCAACACCGCCTGGCGCAGCTCCGCGCGCGCAGGCTCGTTCTTGCGGTACGCCGCGATGCGGTACGTACCGAGGAGCAGCCCTTCGGTCAGCGCCGAGGCGGCTGACCGGCTGTCGAACCCGCTTGGCAGCTTCAGCGCCAAGCGTTCGAACTGCAGCGCGAGAGCCTTGCGCGCTGCAAACACCGCGGCTGCGCGCAGCGTATCGCGTGACGCTGCGGGGCCGAGCCCCGCAACGAGCACGTACGCGTACGGCAGCAGCCCGTGGGTCGGCAGCGCCTCGAGCTCGCCTGAGGCGCCAGTGAATAGGCCCTTTGCGCGCATGCGCTCAAGGGCCTGATCGAGCTGCGGTAGTCCCAGGACAACGTCCTGACGCAGCTCAGCTTCACTTAGGCAGACGAGGATAGCGTCTGCCCCCGTTTCATTATCCATCAATGACGTAAATACACCCGTCGTTACATCCGTAATTTTAGCAAACATAGGTAATTCTCCTAACCTCAAGTAGTTTCTAGAATTTCTGTAATTTCAATTGTTTCTGTAGTTTCTGTAGTTTCTATAGTTTCTATATGTTTCTGTAGTTTCTATTATCTCTCAAATTAATAAAAAGATGCGGCCTTCTGCACCACTGACTGCATGGGCAGTTGGTAAGGGCACTTCTCTTCGCAAAGCGGTTTCTCTTTGCAAGGATCATGGTCTGCACAGCCTACTATTCTATCCTTTTGTCTTTGGAAAAATCCGTCGCCCTTCGGCAGCAATCCGAATTTCTCTCTAAATCTACTCGCAATCATCACGTCCGGAATTGAGATTTCGAGCGGACATGAACAATAATTGCAGCGTCTGCAATCATGTTGACCTAGCTCTATAGCTAATTGCTCCAGCTCCTGACGCTCCTCGGCTCCTACTTCCTGCTCCTGCGCAGCCAAGTTTTCTTGCACTTCCTTGATGCTCACCATCCCAGAAATCGTCACATGCACATCTTGACTGTAAGGATAGCGGATCGCACGATCAACCGGCTGAATGAACCCGCCGGACAAAGGCTTCATCGCCACTTTCATTAAGTCCATCTCTGTCGCTTTGGGGATCAGCTCATCAAGTGCAAACGGCTGCGCCAAATTGAGATGAAACAAAATCTGCGAAAATTGCCCTTTGGCGATCCATTTCGCAAGTAAATCTGGACGGTGTCCGGAAATGCCGATAAATCGCACTTTCCCTTCCCGCTGAGCCTCAAGAGCAGCTTCATAAGCACCGCCAATATCCATCGCTTTCTTAAACTCGCTCACATAGTTCACGTAGTGAATTTGCAGTAAATCTACATGGTCTGTTTTCATACGAACCAAGCTTCGCTCAATCTCCGCTTTGGCCGTCTCGTAATCACGTGCCCCAGTCTTCGTCGCTAGAAAATACTCCTGTCTGCGATGGGAGATGCATTCGCCGATAATTTCCTCGCTGTTCCGGTATGCTGCTGCCGTATCGATATAATTAATGCCGTGATCCAAGGCGTAGTTCAATGCTTCTCTTGCTTGTTCTAGAGGTACACCTGGAAGATTCATAGCACCAAATCCAAGTGATGAAACGTTGTAGCCGGATTTACCGAAAGTCGAATATCTCAAGCCAAAATCTCCTTCCAACTAAGAAAATCAATCATAATTGCGCTTACAACTATTGTAATACAACTCGGTCCTAGATTCCATGAAGCAGGTAATTGTAAGCGATATCATAAAATTTAAAAACAGCACTCACACTTTACTAGCCATAAATGTATTGACAATGAAAGTGATAATCATTATCATTCTAAACAGACTCATGATTTTGATAATCATTCTCATTTATGGAAGGGGCCCTTATGCGTAAATTATTATTACAAATTCATCTTTGGGTAAGTTTACTTCTAGGCTTATTCATTGTTGTCATTTGTACGACAGGCAGTCTGCTTGTCATTGAAAATGATGTAGAGAAATGGATACATCCACAGCTTTATCAGCCTACGCCAGGTCATGCCTCACTACTCGACGTTCAGCAAAGTGTAGAGCAAGCATTTTCAGGGTTCAAAATGGATCGAATCGAGCTTTCGACAGAAGATGGTCTTTATCAGGTAAGACTATCCAAAGACGTGAATGGCAAAGCTTCGACGCAAAATGTTTACGTTGATCCAGGTTCCGCCCATGTACTTGGGCCTGTAGGACCTAGTAGAAATGTCTTCTTTACGAAGGTGCTGCAAATACATCGTTATTTACTTGCCCAAGATGTATTTGGTAAAGCTAATGCTTCCATTGTCGTCGGCTTCATGGGTATCGGTCTTATCATCATTCTAGCCACAGGTGCTTATTTATGGTGGCCCGGGCTTCGCAAATTTGCACTTGGCTTCCGGATTATTCGAAACAAAGGTAAGCTCGCCCTCAATCTAGGTCTTCACAAAACAGTCGGTATAGTAACAATTCCTTTCCTTCTCGTATTCGCCCTCACAGGCACGGCTTATCAACTTGATAAGTATGTGTTTGGATGGTTGGGGATGTCGACCAAAACCGAAGCCGCTGCCTCTTGGAGCAAAACAACAAAGATAAACGGTTCACCGCTTTCTCTAGACACCATCGTTCAAAATGCGCAAGAACGATTTCCTAACCTTGAGCTGGTCCGAGTTCAACTACCCACGAAGCCTGATCAAACTTATCAGTTAGCGATGAAAGAAGGTTACAGTCCAAGTGGTTCCAGCAATGTTACCGTCTATGAAGATCCCTATACGGGTGAAATTTTAGGTAAAACCAACCCAAATGCTCCTATGGCGTTTTACAGTGCCTGGAAAAGAGGTTTGCATTTCGCTGTTTGGGGTGGTGAACCTGTAAGAATCGGAAGCTTTCTCATGGGCATGATGCCCCTGTTCCTCATGATTACTGGTATGGTCATTTGGCAATTCAAAGCTAGAGCGCGCCGGAGAAGTAAAAGCTCTTCCCGCATCAAAGAATCTCCTCCAGCAACTATGGTTCCTTCAATGAGCTCTGCCGAATAAAACATACATAAACACCCTAGGCAGAGCTTCACGTAAAAGTGAAGTATGCCTAGGGTGTTCATCTAGGGTGCTTATGTATATATTCTATTCTTTTAACTCCTACTAATCCCTATTATCATCGCGGTTTTTTGAATCATTGTTCCGATCGCTCCAGCTCCAAGGGAAAATGGTGCTTCTATCATTTTCCGATTTCGGTTTCTGCGTTGGCTTGGCAGTTGGCTTTTCCGTCGGTTTGCTTGAGCTTGTTGGCTTACTGGAAGGTTTTTCAGTAGGCCTAGGCGTTGATGTCGCTCTAGGTTTTGAGGATGATTCTTTCTTGGAATCATCCTCATTGTCATCACCTGAGCGGTTCGGCTTTGGCGTTGATTTGTTGTCATTATTACGATCATTGCCATTTCTATCGTTCTTGTTGTCGTTCTTGTTGTCATTCTTATTATTATTGTCGTTCCTGTTGTTCTTGTCATTCTTCGAAGACGGTGTCGGTGTTGGTTTCACCGTAGCTTTGCCATTATTACCGTTCTTACTATTGTTATTCTTATCGTTCTTATCATTTTTATCGTTGTTCTTGTCTTTGGCCGATTTCTCGTCCTGAATTTGCTGAATTTTCTCGCTGAGTTTTCCGGATTTTTCATCTGCGATTAGCCTTTGCAGAGACGATTTATCGATCGGTTTATCCGGCTTTACTAATTTATCAATCCCGCCGTTATCCTTAGCGAGTTGATGAATCGACACTGTTTTGATGTCGTCGAGAGATACTTTCGCACCATTGTCTACCGCATTCAAATATATCGCGTACTTCCCGGCCGATACACCGCTGGCCTTCGCCTCTTGTCTTACTTCTTGCGGGGCGGCGAATGCAGTCACTTCATAATTTTTAATTTGATCCGGATGGGTTTGCTCGATATGCTTACTGACCTGAGCTTTCAGCTTTGTAGCAATCGCCTGATCATTCACATCCGTTTTTTGTTCTACGATCGTAGAGCTGATGATGATATCTCCTTCACCTCTAGCAAGTGCTCCCTGCTCGGCTTTGTCTAAAATATCAGATGTGACAGCTTCTAACGACTTACCCTTATAGACTAACGTTTGAATTAGGTCAACACCATCTGAGTTTAACCCAATTAAATCCTGTACAACTTCATCATTATCAATTCCTATTTCTACACTAGGATTGATATCAATGGTTACGTAAGCAACCACTTGGCCACTTGGAACGGTTCCTGTCAACGTTGATACTAAGACAAAGCATAGTACGATTGCCGCTGCCAGTCCCGATGCAATAGCCATTTGCGGTACACGCATACGCCGCTTCACAGGTGCGTATAGTATCTCTTCCCCGACTTCACAATTCCGCGTTCCCCTCGGAAGCTTATCGAACCGACCCTCTGGATTCATGACAATAATGGAGCTCTCGCTTAATTCCATTACGATTCCCTTGTTCATGCGCTGTTCTTCCTTTCTTTATGCTTTCCTCATTCTCGAATATGTAAATAATCTCGCAAGTAAGGGTAGGGTCCGTTAAAGATGAGAGCTATCGCAATCAAATACTTACGGTTTCGCTCCAATGTTTTTCTGGAAACCTGAACTTGCTCCAGCAGCTCTTTAATCGGCAGCTGCCGTTTCGTCAGAAGAGTACGCATAAGCTCTGCATCCTGTGCTAGCGTGCGGCCGATACCGAACAGCATTTGCCTGGAATCGTCGTGTTTAGGGGATGCTTCTGTCAATTCAGAGAAATCGATATCAAAATCACTTAAACATCGGCTAAAATCAATAATTTCACTTCGCCGTTCTTCAAGTCCCTTTTGCTTTTCATAAGCTTCGATAGCTTGATGAACCTCAATTGGATTGAGTAGGTTATCTTCATCATCTTCTTGATCGAACGAGCTGTAAGGAATCTGTCCTTTGAAACGCTGTTCTTTGCGTAAGAAATCAATTAATCTCCTCCGCATGACCGTTTCTGCGAAGCCTAGGAAAGACCTTCCCATAACGGAAGAATACTGATTAATTGCTTCATTAAACGCTGCTAAAGCGATACTGAATTCGTCATCTCGTGCGGGGTCGATATATCTCTTGCAGAACCTACTTGTAACTTTAGCCACATAGGGCTGATAGTCAGCAATAAATTGATTTCTAAGTCGTAGGTCTCCTGCTTGAATTTGATGTATGGTTACCTCAAGGGAAGAGGCATGCGGTTCACTTTGTCCCTGGGATTCCTTCTTTCCAAGGAACTTTTTGAATAGTACCAGTAGCACCGTTCCACCTCACAGTATAGTAGTTTCGTCCCTATGTATAACAATTCGGGGGGTACAATTATAAGTAATCAGAAATAAAAAGTAAATTTATTATACCATAGATGTCCAATTGGGCACCTAATGGCAAATAAAACCTAAAGTACGGTTTCATTTTAACCTTGAATCCTTTACAATTAAGGCATGGGAGGTGTTTCATTTGGAACCCGGCAATCACTTTGGCAAGTTTCTCGAGACGTTACGAGGTAAATTGTCCTTGCGTAAAGTTGCAAGTAAAAGCGGCTTGTCTCATGCCTATATTAGGGATCTAGAGCTCGGACGTAATCGTACCACGAATGATGTCATCAAGCCATCCCCTGACACCTTGAGAAAGCTATCACAAGCATACCAATATCCTTACACCGATTTACTAATAAAAGCAGGATATTTAGAAGAAGCCTCGTCTTCGCTATCTTCTATTCAAATCCATTTAGATAACGTTTGGTATGTTGAGTTTGGTATCAAATCGATACAATATGTTTCGCCTGATGGCATCATAGAAGAAAACGTAGAATCTCTTGTGACATTCACGAGTTTCATAGAAACATTGACGGATCATCATTTTGTGAAATTGGACATGCATCTTTTCGTCAATCTGAACAAAATAAAAAAGTATGCCCCCTCAGAAGGCAAACTTTATTTTAATGATTATGAAGAAGGTCCTAGTGTCACCATCGCCGCTATGCCGCAAAAGAAATATCACCAGACTCTTCTTGAATACGAGGCTCGCAATACAGGGTTTGTTGTGGAAGCTGAATCTAGCCCCCGGCACTCATCTTTGAAAGCCAAGTTCCTTACCTAGCATGACATAGATGAAGAGAACAGTTGCCATACTTAGCATTTGGATCGGCATCAGCGCGCTTAGCACGCTATCCGGATAGGAATGACGGTATGTAATTCCAATAATAACAACAACAATGAAGAGATAGAAGCCAGCATTTTCCTTAGTCAGCGGTATTCTCGTATAATTCGAGAGAAAAGTAAATCCGAGCCGTAGCTTATGAATGGCAAGAAGAACGCCGCATTTCGTTATTATGGTCAAAAGTAATATCAAATTAGTTGTTAACGAGTCATCCTTGATATCCATGTAAGCAGCAAGATCGGTTAAATCACAACAAAAGAGAACAATCGTAGATACGATGACCGACAGAATATACCCGGATAAAGCTATGATTAAAGTCGGTACAAGGCTAAATTTCCAAACCATCAAAAGCATCGAACAAATAATACAAATGTATAGTAAAGGCCAATTGTCAAAATAAGCGACCATCGTTCCTGCCAGTGCAGCGAGCGTTATTTGTATCCAATATGGTTTCACTCTTTGTCTGAATAGTAGTAATGCGAATAAAATCATAGGTACAAAATCAATACAGGTTAGGATAAATTTCACCCATGTAAACAATTACATGTTCCCTCATTTCTATGCCTGCTCTTAAGCAGTCTACCTATTTGAATCCACACCTAGAACTATACAAGATAACCGTTCTTTTGCCTTCAAAGTGGACTAAGTTGGCTGTTTCTGAGTATAAGTTGACAGGATACATGAGGCCATGGGTGAGAGGATTGGAGTGCGATGAACGTATGGGACACCGTTTCACAGTGGCCATCGTAGAAGATAACTATTGGGCAGGCAAATTACTTGAAAGCTATAGTCAACAATGTGGGCTAAAAGTCATCTCAATCGTTTCTGAAGGCGAACAATTTATACAATTATACGATCAGCTTCAGCCTGACATTATGCTAGTGGACATTGGATTGGAAGGAAATTTAGATGGCATCACGATGGTTCAATCCTTGCGAAGCGCTGGATATCAGCAGAAAGTCATCATGGTTAGCGGAACGACGAATATTGACCATGTTTTGACGAGCTTTCACGATCTAGGATCCCTCTACTTTCTGTCCAAGCCAGTGATGCTGCCAAAGTTTCAAGCGGCTATTCGGAAGGCCATTGCGGAGATTCAACTAGAACGCAGTCAACAGGTACAAGCACCGAAGCCTAGAACAACAAAATGGATTACTGTCAAAAATCAAAAATCAGAGCTGCCAATTTCCGAAGACTCCATCCTCTTCATTGAGAAAGAAGATAAGCGTTTGACCAGAATCCATCTCATGAATGGAGCACATATGGAATCCAGCACGAATTTAACGGATATCCTGGCACAGAGCTCTCCTCATATGTTCAGTCCATTCAAAGGTTTTCTGGTCAATTTGCGCCATGTAGTATCGTATGTGAAAGAAAGTGGATTCCCCACATCGAGAAGATTCCTTATTCATTTGAATCATACGCCTGTTAAGGTTCCCCTGAGCAGGAATCTTCAGAAGGATTTTGCGAAGCTTCTGCAGGAACTTCAATAAACACCAAGTGCTTTTACCATGAGTTAGGGATGAGTCTAACAAAAAAAGAAGACGTTATGGGCACAAATAGACCCGAACCGTCTTCTTTTTTTACGAATTCTTTGGGTTTACTTTCTCCGAAATTCATGTGAACAGAAATTCAAACAAAAAAAACACTCTTTTCAGAGTGTAGTAAAAGTTATATTTACTAGAAAGAAACAAATCTGGCGGTCGGGTCCTTCGAGCAAACCGCAAAGCTTCGCTTTCCGCCCGTTGATACGAACTTTCCAATTAAGGAAAGCACAAGCTGCTGGCATTGTTCCGGTATATCGGTTGGAGTTATCTGTTCTATCCGGCACTACCATTATGCTCGAGGAACGTAGATACCTTATTTTGCTCGAAACCGCTTATTTCCGATTTTCGCGGAACGAGGAGCCGCTATTTCCCGTTTTCGCGGTGTAAAAGCCGTAAAAATACCAAAATAGTGCTTCTACGTTCCGCGTACCGGCCCCGTATCGGCATAATCGCTGAAATAGCGGCTCCTCGTTCCCCGTCAGGCTAGACTAGATTAGAGTAGCAGCATTGAGAATAAAAAATTGTTCTGTTTGTAAGTTTGCGACACCTGTCTCGTCAACAAACCTCTAAGTATGCTTGGAGGTTTTTTTGTTTTTCAGTTTATCTCGGCGTACACTCAGCATTTTCAATCGTTTCTTAAGCTGATCTTCCCATTCATTATCACCAATAGATTTCGCGACCCCAAGCAAATCAAGGGCCATATCAATTTGACAGCGTACTATATCTAAAGGCTCTTCGCCCTCATGGTTGACACAATTATCATGCAATAGATGATCCTTACCATCTACATATTCCGTAAAATCAACCTCAGGAGCACCGTCTCCGTGAGCATACTCCGCTAATATCTCGTAT
Source organism: Paenibacillus germinis (assembly GCF_013141785.1). NCBI lineage: Bacteria > Bacillati > Bacillota > Bacilli > Caryophanales > Paenibacillaceae > Paenibacillus > Paenibacillus germinis. Next base: position 91,525 of record NZ_WHOC01000161.1, on the reverse strand, counting down.
TCGTTCTCCACCAGATAGTGAACTTCAATGCGATGACATACCGGGCAAAAAAGAATGGGCACATTGTGAATTTGTGTACGAATGTGCTTCAAGGTACCTTTCGTTCCAATCATACTGGCTCCACAACAAAAACTCATGAAAAACCCTCCCTTAGAGCTTTCCGTTAGGAAAGCTTGCATCGTAAGCATAAACTTCTTAACCCGGATTAGTCCAATATATTCGCCAGAAAAGTTTGAAATTCCTTTTTTTTAGGACAGCTAGATTTTAGCAATTCACGCATATTTTTCTTTGGAAAAGCGAATGCTTTTACAGTGAAAAGGTAGTAATCAGCATTAGAAAAGAGGAATTCACCTTGAAGGCATTACCTACCGCAGGGTTCGAGGTTCCCAATCGGTATAACAAGGACATACTCCATCTTATGATCGTCGATGCACATTCGCTCTATGTTTATTGGGAAATTAGTGATAGGCGGAGATGGCTTGTTTCTCAGCATTTTGAATGCGACTATGCGTTAATGCCCAAAGTGATACGTTTGTACGATGTGACAAGCCTATATTTCAATGGCAGTAATGCACATGGATACTGGGATGTAACTACGACGTCTGAAGCTAACAATTGGTATCTTCACCATCTAGCTGCTGGTCGTACCTACCTTGTGGATATTGGCACTTACACCTGGGAGCACGAGTTCATTCCTCTTCTTCGTTCCAATTGCGTCGTCACACCTAACGTTACCGAAACCAGATGGGGAGAACCGATGCAAACGGTTGTACCAGAAGCCCCTGCCGACGAACGTGTCCACAATCGAATCCAGCCATATTTTTTTGAAAATATAAAAGCCTACTCTCCCTATGTGAGGTGACACTATCTCTTGATCAATCGCATCAAACAGAAGCCAGAGCTCAAGGGATATTTGGTTCTGATGCTGCATGCTCACCTTCCCTATCTTCGTCATCAGGATCATAACGACAATTTGGAAGAACAATGGTTCTACGAAGCCATGACGGAAACGTATTTACCTCTAATTGAAGTCATGAATCGTCTAACAAGTGATAAGATAGATTTCCGCCTGACCTTCTCCATAACTCCGACTATCTTGTCCCTGTTCAGCAATCCATACTTGCAAGACAAATATCACGCTTACCTAAGTAATCTTATTGGGCTCGCAGATAAAGAACAGGTTCGATTACAAAAAAAACCTGCTCTTCTTCCTCTGGCCAAACGCTATGCAGAACGATTTCGTGAGCTTCTTACGCTATATGAGAGCTGCAAAGGAAATGTCATTGCGACATTCAAACACTATCAAGATTTAGGTCGTATCGAAATTGTTACATCAGCCGCTACGCATGGATTTCTTCCTCTCATGAAAACAGAAGAGGCAATAAAAGCACAGATTATAACGGCTGTTCGGGATTATGAACGTTATTTTGATCAAAAGCCTCGCGGCATCTGGTTACCAGAATGTGGCTATACGCCTGGTATTGATCGCATTTTGAAGCAGGCTGGGATCCAATATTTCTTCACTGATTCCACAGCAGTTGCTTTCGCTTCACCGCAGCCAGCTCGAGAATTAGCTGCTCCGCTCATGACTCCCTATGGGGTAACAGCCTTTCCTTTGGATCCGGAATCCACCAGTCAAGTAAGGAGTGCCGAGAACGGCTACCCAGGAGACTTCAACTACCGTGAATACTACAGTGACATCGACCCGGCAGCAGGGTTTAAATATTACCGCAACACAGGCAAAGGCAGCCACAAGGAGCCTTATCAGCCAGAGCGGGCCCTAGAAAAAGCAGTTGAACATGCCGATCATTTCCTGGCAAATCGCCAAAAGCAAGCCGCTCATTGGGAACGTTGGCTGGATCGCAAGCCAGTCATCGTATCACCCTATGATGCGGAGCTATTTGGTCATTGGTGGTATGAAGGCCCGCACTTTCTTGAACTGCTCTGCCGCAAAATGTTTCTCGATCAGCAAACGATTAAAATGATTACACCTAGTGAATATCTAGAGGAATATCCAATAGCTGCTGTCGGAAATTTGAACGAATCTAGTTGGGGCCGTAACCACTCCTCCGAAGTATGGCTGCAGGGGTATAACGAATGGATTTATCGTCATCTCCATCAAGCCGAAGAGCGTATGATCGAGCTCGCAACGAAACATCAGCATCTCTCTCGCCATGGTAAATTAAGCGCTAGCTTTCTGGAACGCGCTTTGAATCAAGCTGCAAGAGAATTCATGCTAGCTCAAAGCAGCGATTGGGCGTTCATGATGGACGCGCAGAGTGACGTCGACCATGCTATTCGCCGAGTAAAGGAACATCTAGGCTGCTTCCACCATCTCTGCGATCAGGTAGATCGGGAACAGGTTGACGAGGTACTGCTTACCGTTTTGGAGGAGAAAGACAACTGCTTTCCTGATATCCAATTTCGAGATTACGTAAGCATACAGAAGCTCTCCCCTATCCCTATTATTCCAAACTTGAAGGAATGGGAAACATTACTGGAGGAAACTAAACATCGTCCGAACGTATTCATGCTCGCTTGGGAATACCCGCCCAAACATGTCGGCGGCTTATCAAGAGCAGTCCATGAACTATCGGAAGCTCTTGTCGCTCGCGATGAAATTGTACATATCATCACAACCTCCTACGATGGTGCACCGAGTTTTGAGAAGATGAATGGCGTTTACGTACATAGGCTCCCTGTTAACCATTCCGGTGATACTCACTTTTACCACTGGACGTTCGAAATGAATCTTGCCATGACCGATCATCTTGTGAGATGGAAAGAAAACGGCGGGAGAATCGACCTTTTGCATGCGCATGATTGGATGGTTGCTCATACGGCAAGAGAAATAAAGACCAGCTACGGCATCCCTTTAGTAGCCACGATTCACGCAACAGAATGGGGACGAAATCAAGGAAACCTATACTCCGACCTGCAGCGCAAGATTCATCATTTGGAGTGGCAGCTGACTTATGAGGCTAATCGTGTCTTTGTATGCAGCTCATACATGAAAGAGGAAGTAGGACGTATATTTAATCTTCCTCCCGATAAAGTGAGTGTACATCCGAATGGCATTCGGACTCAAAAACCAAACATAGAGACGATGAATCGACCTGATCTCGTGGCAAAACAAGACAAAGTCATTTTCTTCATTGGAAGGCTTGTTTATGAAAAAGGCATTCAAATTCTGCTGGAAGCTCTGCCGAAAATCATTTCACAAGTTCCACAGGCTAAGCTCATTATCGCTGGCTCAGGACCTATGGAGGGTGAGCTGCGCTCCAAGGCTGCCTTTTTAGGAGATCGCGTCTTGTTTACCGGCTTTGTAAATGATGCTTATCGCACACAGCTTTATCAATCTACGGATGTTTGTGTGATTCCAAGTTTGTACGAACCTTTCGGTATCGTAGCGCTGGAAGCCATGGCCCACCGGAAACCTCTGGTACTCTCCGATACAGGCGGTTTAGCTGAAATTATTAGGCATGGTGTGGACGGCTATAAGGCACTCCCAGGTCATGTCGATTCATTAGCATGGCATATTACGGATATGCTGCTGCAGCCAAAGCAAGCCGCCATGATGGCTGATAGCGCCTACCAACTGCTGCAACAGCACTACCAATGGGGCCATATCGCTCAAAATATCCAGAATGAGTACCAGAAGCTTACCCACTATCAACCAGCCATTCAGGTTAAAGCAACAATTTAGCCTTATGCTAAAGCAAAACTCTAAGGTTTATGCTAATGATGCAAGTTTTCTACGAAAACTCTAAGGAGGTACCACAATGAAGGCTGTCATTATGGCCGGAGGCAAAGGAACGCGACTTCGTCCCCTTACTTGTCATCTCCCCAAGCCCATGGTGCCTCTTCTCGGTAGGCCCTGCATGGCCTATATCATTGAACTGCTCCAAAATCACGGCATTCATGACATAGCAGTCACTATGCAATACAAACCTGAAGTGATACGCGACTATTTTGGCAGCGGACAAGCTTTTGGCGTCAATCTGCATTATTTTGAAGAAACAAGTCCCCTAGGCACAGCTGGGAGTGTCAAGCATGCGCACGAGTTTCTTGACGATACTTTTATTGTTATAAGCGGGGATGCATTAACTGATTTCGATTTGAAGCAAGCACTTGCTTTTCATAAAGAAAAGCAAGCCAAAGCTACGTTAATCCTGACTCGTGTCAGCCATCCTTTGGAATATGGTGTTGTTATCACGAATGAAGAAGGACAAATTACTCGTTTTCTGGAAAAACCAAGCTGGGGTGAAGTGTTCAGTGACACCGTAAATACAGGTATTTATATTTTGGAGCCTGAGATGCTAGAACGCATACCACTGGGGCAAGAATTTGATTTCAGCCAGCAGTTTTTCCCTGCCTTGCTCGAAGAAAACAAAGGGCTTTATGGGTATATCAGCTCTGGATATTGGACGGATATCGGCAACCTGCAGCAATATCGTCAAACCCAGTTTGACATGCTGGATGGGAAAGTGAAGCTCGACATTCACGGAACACAGCTCCGCCCCGGTGTCTACATCGCAGATGATGTAGAAACAAGTGCTACCGCACGTGTGATCGGACCTGCTTACATTGGGAAAGGGAGCAGGCTGGAAGATGAAGTAGAGATCGGCGAATACTGCATCATCGGGCAAAATAACCGACTCTCCAAAGGGAGCAAATTAACGCGAAGCGTGCTGTGGGATCATAACCATATTGCTGAGCACAATGAATTGGCCGGTTCCACACTGACTAGTCGGATTATTTGTAAAGAGGCCTCCTATTTGGGCGATGGCTCAGTTGTTGGCAACCATGTGGTCATCGGTGCGAAAAGCCGCATTGAATCCAACGTGAAAATTTGGCCCCATAAACAAATTCGTGATAAGACCCGGCTTCATACCTCCTATATTTGGGGAGATAACGCAACCAAATCGTTATTCAAGACAAACGGTGTAAGTGGTATTCCCAATCTAGATTTAACACCGGAATTAGTCGCTAAATTCGCCACAGCATATGGCGCAACCTTAGCCTCAGGCAAAACGCTTATGGTAAGCTGTGCTCCCCATACGTTCACTCGTTTATTAAAGCGTACACTTACAGCGAGCCTACAATCTGTAGGTACGCATGTTATTGATTTAGGGGATTGCTTTGCACCTGCGTCTACCTTTGCTATTCGTCATTTAGGTGCTGCTGGGGGAATTCACCTCGAGTGGTCCGGTAAAGAAAATGATGTCTGCAGTCTTCTCTGTTTGGACGCTGAAGGACTGCCTATTCCGAAATCAGCAGAGCGTAAAGTGGAAAACAGCTTTTGGCAAGAAGATTATGGACGGGCCACTATGAAGCAGATTGGCAGCTACAAAGAGGAAGTGCACTGGTTACAAACTTATATAGATGCTTTGGCCCAAGAAATCGCGTATGAACGTGATCATCCGTCTGTATTCCCTCTTCGCATCGTCATTGAAGCGAGTTCTTGGCTGCAGCCTTTCATTGTTCCATTTTTCGAAAAACTAGGGCTTGAAGCTATCCATGTTACATCTACAAGTATGCAGGATCCGCTTCATGTCTTTATCCCACTTTCTGGCGCGAGTCTCGGTTTACGTGTTCACGATGATGGACGAACCATGCAGTTAATAACAGAAAAAGGCGAGCTCGTAGACAGCGATTTACAAACCGTTTTCCTCTATCTTTGTTACCTGCACAGCCGTCCAGGAGCAACCATTGGTGCTCCCGTCAGTGCCCCCCAGCTTCTAGAAAGCATGGCCGAGGGGCTTGGCGGGAAGATCATTCGTACGAAGGAATGGTCACGAGCCATCATGGAAGCTACACAAGAAGCGAGGATACATCCCTTGTTCGATTCACTCTTTGCCATTGGTCTGGTGATTCTCCATTTGGAAAGAACCGGCATTCCGCTCTCAGATCTGCTCTCCTTGTTTCCTAGCTTTCATCTTCTTCGTGAACGTGTAGATTGTCCTTGGGATTCTAAGGGAGAGGTTATGCGGAGCATGATGGAACGGACGAAAGATGTACCCGTTGATCTAATCGATGGCATTAAGTTTTATCATGAGAATGGGTGGGTCCTGCTGCTGCCTGATGCCGATGATCCTGTCTTTCAGCTCGTAGCACAATCGGCGGATCCCGAGCTTGCTGAGCTGCTTGTCCATTCCTATCGTGGACACATTCTAAACGCACTTGAGTAAGCATAAATATAGTATAGATGGATCCGATACGTGGTTTCCGAAGTCTACGATGAAGGGGAGAGCGGCGTGAATATGATTCCAAGCGTTTCTAGACAGATCGCTTTTGTGCAGTATGACGATCAATCCTCCAGCATGACCGTGCAATATCATACCGGTTTCAAAGCATCTTATACCAATGTCAAACAGGATGAATACCTTTTGATATTTTCTTCGGTGAATCGGTACGATTCCTTAATGAGACTTACGGAAAACCGGTACATGGAAGGGCAAAATCCAACCAAGTAAAGGATATACATGTGATCTCCCCCTTTTAGATAAGGTGGAGATTTTTCGTTTGTATGGTGCATATGCTACAATGTTGCTCAAGATCCTTGCAGCTTATTTTCCATAACTACCCTGAGAAAAGGTGAGACCGATACCTATCCAAGCTCTCTCTGTTGATCCCATGGATCGGGATACACTTCACTTGCTTATCCAGTCCCCGACTGTTCTGCTTGCCTACTGGCAGCTCTCTGGCAGAAAAAAGAACATGGTACAGGAACATTTCGATACAGACTGGCAGGCGCTTCAGCCTACATTGCGATTTTATCATGTAACCGATCTACCTATAGATAGCCACCAAACTGACAGCATCTCAGAACTTCATCTCCCCCAAGGAGAATCATGCTTTCTGAGCGGGTTTCACCCAGGCCAAACTTACTTCGCGGATCTTGGCATTGTGAATGAACAGGGGCAGTTTCTCCCGCTTCTGCGTTCCAATACGATTCAGACTCCCCCTATAGATACGAATCAAGATTTTCCCTCTCACCAACTAACGAATGATCAACTAGTTACATACCGGCCTATTGCCGTTTCCTTTCAGCTAATGACGCCTGAAGCTTATGAGCATTTCTCTGCCTATTCGGTGTATTCACCGAAGACCGCATACTCAGCAGATACGGAATCTGGAGGCGATACTGATTGAGCACAAACACAAACGCCAACGTGAGCACCAGCTCTAATGTACAAGGTTTCGTTGCCTTGCTTTTACATGCCCATATCCCCTATGTTCGACATGAGGAGGAGAACATCACCCTAGAAGAGCGATGGTTCTTCGAAGCCGTTGTCGATAGCTATCTTCCTTTGATCGAAATGATGGAGCGGCTTCTTGAAGATGAAGTGCCTTTCCATCTCACTTTGTCTTTGTCCCCGACGCTGCTTGCCATGCTCGAGGATTCACGTTTAAAGAAGAGGCTTCGCAGGCATCTGACATCGCTGTGTGAACTGGCTCAGCGAGAAGTTATTCGTCTGTGGGGTCATGCCGACTTCGGCCCTACGGCAAAGCTCTATGCCGACCAGTACCATCGGCTTAAGGCTTTGTACGATCGCCTTCGGGGCGATCTGATTGGTAAGTTCCGCAGCCTAAGAAGCACTGGCTGCTTAGAATTAATAACGTGCGCCGCGACGCATGCGTTCTTGCCGTTAGTCAAGAACGATGCCTCGCTGCGTGCGCAACTTGAAGCCGCCGTAATGGAATTCCGGCGGCATTTTGGGTCCGCTCCGGCTGGCGTCTGGCTGCCGGAGTGCGGCTATACGCCTGCGTTGGAGCCCCACCTGCAGGCACTTGGCCTTCGCTACTTCGTAGTGGACGCTCATGCGCACGCGCAGGCTATGATAACGCCGCAGGAGGAAGCGGCGAAAACGAAGGTGAAGATCGCAGCGGGGACGCCGCTGCGTACACAGAGCGGCGCCTGCGCCTTTGCTCGGGACCTCGAAGCCGGCGCTCAGGTATGGAGCGCCGAAGTCGGGTACCCGAGCGATGCCAATTATCGCGAGTATTATCGCGATATCGGCTACGACCTCGGCCAAGACGGCGGGGCCGAGTGGGAGTACTTGAAGCCCTATGTGCTGCCGGACGGCGCACGTATACATACGGGCTTCAAGTACTACAGCGTCACCGGCGCAGCCGCAGGTGACACCAAAGCGCCCTACCACCCGGCGCGGGCCGCTCAGAAAGCTCAGCAGGATGCTGAGCATTTCGTCGCTAGCCGGGTGGCGCAGCTTCGCCGCCTCGCTGAGGAGCGCGAGGCGTTAGCTTTGGCCGCCGGCGACCGCGAAGCGCGGCCGGCGGAACCGCCAGTCATCGTATGTCCATACGATGCCGAGCTGTTCGGGCACTGGTGGTACGAAGGCCACCAGTGGCTTGAAGCTGTGCTGCGCGGGCTCGCTGCCGCGCGCAGCCTTGAGGGCGTAGTCGTGGACACGACTACGTTAGGCGGCTACGCCGCCGCCCATGCGCCGACCACGGAAGCTAAGCTTCCTGTGTCGAGCTGGGGCCGAGGCGGCTACGCCGAGGTCTGGCTGCAGCCGCGCAGCCAGTGGGTACATCCGCTGCTGCACGCGGCGGAGGATCGTATGGTGCTTGCTGCGCAAAAGCACCCGAACCCCGAACTGCTCACGAAGATGCAGCAGCGTGCACTGAATCAAGCCGCGAGAGAGCTTTTGCTTGCGCAAAGCAGCGACTGGACCTTCATCTTAGATGCGGAAACGGTAACCACCTATGCGGCTAACCGCATTGAAACACATGTATCCCATTTTCATCAATTACTTAACGGGCTAGAAACAGCAGCTTCAGACAAAGAGCTATCCGAATTCGTGATTTCCTTAGAACGGAGATCCCCCTTTCTACCGGAGCTCCACTACCGTCTTTTCCAAACTAGCCCTTCAATAAGTTTGAATAGCTCTTTGCACTTCTCATCCAATCCCAAGTCCTCACCTCTTCGTATTCTTATGCTCGCATGGGAATATCCGCCGCGTGTCATCGGTGGTCTCGCCAGAGCTGTTTGCGACTTATCTAAGCATCTTGCTGCATTCGGTCATGAAGTTCATGTCGTTACGTGTCTTGCTCCCGATTGTCTTCCCTATGAGCGGTCTAATGGGGTGCATATTCATCGTGTAGAGGTTCTCCAGTCCACTGGAGCCATTCACTTCCTGGATTGGGTATTCCAAATGAATATGGCTTTCACCGATGCCATCCATCGCTTAACATTGCAAGGCATGCAATTTGATATCATTCATGCTCATGATTGGCTTGTCTTTTATGCAGCCAAAGAATCCAAAAATGCGCTCCAGCTCCCGCTCCTTGCAACGATCCATGCCACTGAGTATGGTCGAAATCAAGGGAAGCTGGATACCCCGGTGCAACAACGAATACATGCCTTAGAAAATAAGTTAGCCGACGAAGCCGATCAGCTCGTTGTCTGCAGCCTTTATATGCAGGAAGAAGTCATTCGCCTATTTCATGTACCTATCCATAAAATTACACATATACCTAATGGTGTTATTCCTTTTCGCGCAGCTGCTGCTTCCCTTGAAAATGTTAATCCGCTTCTATCTAATGCTCTTTTTAGCGGTGATAAACAGAATCGAATTATTGCTTTCCTCGGGAGGCTTGTTTATGAAAAGGGCGTGCATATCCTCATAGCTGCAATGCGGCTCGTGCTCAAACGTTACCCTGAAGCTAAGCTGATTATCGCGGGTATAGGACCAGAACTTGAGGGATTAGAGAGATTGGCCGCTCCGTTAGGTGACCGTGTCAGCTTTACAGGATTCTTAGATGAGACCGACAAAAGTCAGCTTTTGCTTTCCGCGGAGCTTTGTGTAATTCCAAGCCTCTATGAGCCATTTGGTCTAGTAGCCTTGGAAGCAATGGCAAACGGTACACCACTCATCGTATCGGATACAGGAGGTCTTGCTGAGATTGTCGATCATGGCATTAACGGCTGCAAAGTGCTCCCGGGGGATGCAAACGCACTCGCTTTTCAGATTGCCCATTTTTTTGAAAAGCCTGACGACGCAACCGAACTCGCTGCGGCCGCTTTGAGCAAAGTCAGCGAGATCTTTCATTGGGACCAAATCAGCACGTTGACAACAGAAACTTACGAAAAATTGATTCTCCTTCACCCACAGAGGTCAGGTATATTCCCCAACCAGAAGGAAATAATAAAATAATATGGATAACTATGCCAGTTTGTAAGCGTGACCAGTGGGAATTTTCAGATTTTTTTCAAACAATCATTGATTCCTTGGTAATAATTAGGTAACCTATTGGCAAGCCCTGTGCTAACTATGTCCTAGTCACTAGCGAATCGAGGACGCGATATCCCAAGCTGGATACCTCAAGGACGGGTTCTGAATCGCGCGATCAAACAAACGAGTGGGGAAGTGATTTTATTGCCTAGACATCTGGTCATCGGAAACGGAAAATTTCTTATTAACCTCGATCAGCATTCCTACATGCGAGATCTGTATTATCCTTTCGTAGGCCAGCTTAATCATATTGGCGGTTATCAATGCCGTGTTGGTATATGGGTGGATGGTTCCTTCGCATGGCTGAATGCCCCTGAATGGCAATTTAAACTTGCCTACGTCGAGGATTCGCTCGTCACCGAAGTGACAGCTACACATCCCGGTCTTGGTGTCACTCTGCTCATGAATGACGGGGTTCATCAGCGCGAGGATATATACCTCAAACGTATCCAACTTACGAATCACAAAAGTACCGTTAGCGAAGTACGGATGTTCTTCAATCAAGACTTGCTCATTAATGAGACAGAAGTTGGGGATACAGCCGCTTACTATCCAGCGAATAATACGGTATTCCATTATAAGAAAGACAGATATTTTATGTTTAACGGCAGTACAGGAACCGAAGGCATTTATCAATACTCTACAGGTGTCAAAAGGTTTTATAATGCCGAGGGAACTTGGCGCGACGCGGAAGATGGGCATTTGATGGGCAATGCCATTGCTCAAGGCTCTGTCGATAGTACCATTTCTTTTCGACTCTTCGTACCACCGAACGCCAACCAAACGCTCTATTATTGGATGGGTGCAGGCAAAACGCTGGAGGAAGTCAAGAAGCTCGATGCCTATGTCAAAGACAGCCACCCCGGAAAACTCCTTGACCGCGTAACCGTGTACTGGCAAAGATGGGCAAACAAAATTGAACGCGATTACGGCGATCTGCCGCTCGAAGTCCAACGACTTTTCAAACAAAGTCTACTGCTAGTCAGGACCCAAACGGATGTAAACGGTGCGATCATCGCTGCGAACGATTCCGATATTATGCAAAGCAACCGCGATCATTACAGTTATATGTGGCCTCGAGACGGTGCTTTAATTGCTTATTCCATGTCCATGGCTGGCTACCAAGGTATGATTATTCCTTTCTTTAACTTCTGTGCGAACGTGCTGTCACCCGAAGGTTACTTGCATCATAAATACAATCCGGACGGCACCGTAGGCTCCAGTTGGCATCCATACATTCATTCCGGACGGGTACAGCTTCCTATCCAAGAAGATGAGACTGCCCTTGTGTTATATGCCCTTTGGCAGGATTTCCAGAAAAATGGAAGCCTTGAATTCGCCCAATCCCTCTATCGCAATCTCATTCGCAGAGCGGCCAGGTTCATGTCCACTTACATTGATCAGGAATTGAACTTGCCGAAGCCAAGTTATGATCTGTGGGAAGAACGTTACGGTATATTTACGTTTACAGCTTCAGCGGTTTATGGCGGACTTATTGCCGCTTCCAACTTCAGCAACCTGTTCGGGGATGAAGAGCGAAGCAATCGTTACAAGCATACAGCGGAGAAAATCAAATCCGGTATCCTTAAGCATCTATGGGATGAGGGAGAACAACGATTCGTTCGCGGCTTGTACATGGAAGATGGCGAATGGGTGAAGGATATGACGCTCGAAAGCTCCGTTTACGGCATCTTTGAATTCGGCGTTCTGCCTGCTGATGATGATCGTGTGGTGAGCACGATGAAAGCCAACAAGGCTGGACTCATGATCAAAACCGAAGTCGGAGGTTCCGCTCGTTATCATCACGACTATTACTTCCAACGCTCTACGGATATTGAGAACGTGCCAGGTAACCCTTGGATCATATGTACATTGTGGATTGCCGAATGGGAAATCGAGTACGCCAAGTCACTGGCGGATCTCGAAGCACCGCGTCAAACACTTGAATGGGTTGTCAAACATGCAATGGAAAGCGGCGTTCTATCAGAACAATTAGACCCTTTCACAGGTGAACCGGTATCCGTTGCTCCACTCACTTGGTCGCACGCCACTTATGTGCTGACTGTCGTGAAGTATTTGAACAAATATAAACAGCTTACCAAGTAAGGAGCTTTATCGTATTTCAACCTCCCATGGATTTGAACACTTGTTCATTCCGGGAGGTTTTTTTTCATTTCATTTTGAGAGTAAAATCTCCTCGCGTTCTAAGTTGACATCTCTTTTTCCAATATGTTACACTTCTGTTGTACTGACCAGTCAGTTTTATCTTGAATATCGAAAGGCGGATCTCGTTGAGTAAAGAGAAAATTATCCAAACAGCAGTTGAAGTATTTTCAGAAAACGGTTACCATCGGGCAAGTATGGATGAAATTGCTTTGAGAGCAAATGTCGCCAAAGGAACGCTTTACTATCACTTTCCAGGTAAAGCCCAATTGTTTAAGACGCTTGTTAAGGATGGTTTTCAGGAGATTATTGATAAAGTTCAGGCCGATCTTAAAGCCAATCTTACTTTGGAAGAACAAATCAAAAGGATCATCAGGCACAATCTCGATCTGTTTTTGGAATCAAGCAGTTTAGCGCACATCGTTTTCAATGAACTATCCAACGGTATCGATCTGGAAGTGCTGGAAGAACTGAAGAAACTAAGGATTGATTACATTCATTTTCTTGCCGAAGTCTTGGAAGAAGGAAAGCAAGAAGGCGTGCTTCGCGATGTTAACTGCAATTTGGCCGCGGCGGGGATCGTTGGGATGCTCGACAGCGCAAGTAATTATTTTTTGAACAATAACAATGAATTGACTCGTGATCATATTGAACAATTCTTTTATACGATCATTACTTCAGGTTTGTTTTTGACTAGCGGTGAGTAACCGCCATTTTTTTCTAGTTGCTATACTGACTAGTCAGTTCAAATAAAATAAGATGGAAGCGATGGTGTAACATATGGATTGGAGAACGGCTAATGAATTGATACCTTTGTCTTATTTTAAAGAAATACGTGCCTCCTCCCCCGTATCGTTTAAAAAGGAGACCGATTCCTGGGACGTTTTTAAATACGAAGACGTCAAAACGATTTTTTCCGATCATGAGCATTTTTCTTCGCAAGGTGTCGAAACGACGAAAGATCCGATTGAGGCGAGTGTTCTAAGACAAGATCCGCCTAAACACCGGCAATTGCGGATGCTTGTTTCTCAAGCTTTTGTACCTCGGGTAATCGAAGGACTGACGCCAAAGATTGAGGCGATAGCGAATGCGTTGTGTGACCAAATGGAAGCAAGCGGTAAGATGGATGGGCTTCATGATTTTGCAAGTCCGTTACCGATTATCGTCATTGCCGAAATGCTAGGTATTCCTCAGGATGATCGAGAGCGTTTCAAAGCATGGTCGGATGCGCTGGTCGGAAACAACTCCGAGCGATATTATCAATGCCAACAAGAGATGAGTGTCTATTTTACCGCTATAGCGGATCAGAGACGGCTTGAACCGCAGGATGATCTGATTAGTCGTCTAGTCCGCGCGAAGGCAGATGGCGAACAATTAAGCGATCTGGAAGTGATCGGCTTCTGTATCTTGCTCCTTGTAGCAGGAAATGAAACCACAACGAACCTCATTTCCTCGGCACTGCTCCTCATCGATAGCCATGCAGATGTAAAAGAGCAGCTTTTGGCGGATCGCTCCTTGGTTCCACAGGCTCTTGAGGAAGTTCTTCGTTATTGTTCACCTGTTCAAACGATGATTCGAACGGTAAAAAAGACCACAGTTCTACGCGGGCAAACACTAACTCCCGGACAAATGGTCAACATCTGGATTGGCTCGGCCAACCATGACGAAGACATATTCGAGCATCCGGACATCTTCGATATTCACCGGAATCCTAATCCCCATCTTGCTTTTGGTCACGGAATTCACTTCTGCTTAGGAGCGCAATTAGCTCGTTTGGAAAGTAAAATTGCTATTCAAACGCTGCTTACTCGATTCCCTGAGTTCCACCTTGATCGCTCCCATGTGTTGGAGAGGATCGACAGTTGGATGATGTTTGGAGTCAAACAGATGCCTATTATTTTGCGGTAATCATAGAAGTTGTTTTCAAATCACTGGTTTTAGTTCGACTGATTGACTAAATATGCTGGAGCGAGATTAGAATATGGCTTACGCCAAATCCGCGTTTTCCAATCGAATGTTGCAAAAAATACAACACTTTTAGTCTAAAGCAGCTTCATAACCTATAAAAAGGATAATTTGTTGTAGAAACTACAACATTCTGAGCTGCTAAGCAGAAAATCAAGGAAATTGTTGTACGCAGTACAACTCGTCTTTCTAATTCTCCATTTTTTAAAAAATCACCCTGATTCATGCATTCGGACCAAACAAAAGTACAGTCCGTATTTCACTATTTCATCATCTCATTTTACTAACATCAGGCCACAAACTAAATACGCTTTTTAAAGCAGTATTTTGAGCACACCATAATTGTTTGGCAACTCAACAAAACCTCTCTCGCGTTTCTCTAAATCCAGAATACCCAGGTACAACATAAAAAGAATAACTGCAATTAATAAAATAATACCTAAAATTAAATATCCAACTATACTCCCAATGCTACGTTTTTTTGTCAATTTCAAATCACCTCAAATTTCCACCATAAAATTCCAATATATTACAGACGAAAAGAGTAGACTTGTGGTTCATTGCGTCAAACAGCACGTTAGCGGAGTAAACGGAAAGGCTGCCTCACGGCAGCCCTTCAAATGTTTAACTATTTTTTTTAGTTTGAATACTACCTCTATTTCAATACCTGATATCCCCTCGTTTTCAACCGTGGTAGCTCAATTCAGTGAGGCCGAAAACTAATCCCATACCTTTGGACGTCCTTTGTTAAGCAACGCAAGGTGATAATAATGCTCATGGCCTAATTACAATCTTTGAATCAACCAATAAAATGCCAGAACAAAAATAAGGCAAGACGTTGAAATCATCATTTTTCGATACCACGGGAACCTTCGCAGCCAAATCAAGAGGGGCAGTAATAGGCATAAGACCATCAGTTGGCCCGTTTCTACACCTAAATTGAACGTCAAGAGCGTGCCAATCAGATTGCCCTTTGGAAGTCCTGTTTCAGCCAAAGCCCCGGCGAAGCCCATGCCATGAATCAGGCCAAATAAGGCTGTCAACACCCACCGCCATTTCGCCTTTTGAACAAACATATTTTCCACGGCCACGTAACAGATCGTCACCGCAATCAACGCTTCGACCCAAGACGAGATGACATGGAGGCGGCCCGACGCCACCAAGAAAAGTGTAATACTGTGAGCGACTGTAAAAGCAGTAACAATTTTCAACGCATCCTTGAATCGCGATGCGATTAATACCAAGGATAACAAAAACAGCAAATGATCATAACCTGTCAAAATGTGTTCGATTCCAAGCTTAAAGTATTTCCACAAAACAGCGCCAATCTTAGGCTGGGGAAGGTTGGTCTGAATATCTCCTTTGGTGCTATCAATCATATCCTGCTGGTTATGCTGGGGAAGGTTGATCTGAATATCTCTTTTAGTGCTATCAATCAAATCCTGCTGGACATATTCCCCTGCATGGACCAAGAGTCCACTCGTATGAGCAGGTACATCGTCAAACGCCAGATTGTAATGAAGAATACATTGTTCGATCGCTTTATCGGCGATAAACTTCAGATGAAATTCCACGCCTCTTTCAGTACCCTTATTCGCCATGTTCATCGAGAGCAATTCCATCGTCAAGGGCTTCGAATCCGCATCGATGCGAAGACCTTTCTGTAGATAGGATTCGATTTTTTGCGAGAACTGTTCCTCGTTCACCAGATTATCCAGGTTGGTACCGAATTGCGGAAACAAGTCTCTTTGATCAAGAAAAAGTTCATAGAGAATCTCGTTCTCTTCAACGTTTAATACCGAGTAACCCATACTTCCGGCATGCGCAAGTGAAGTTGTGGTAGTCCCAAAAAATAATAAGATCGTGATTATGAACAAGGACAGGAATGAACGCTGCTTCATAGCGGAACCTCTTTTCATGAGATGCAAGTATTACAATCTGCAATTTAGTTTATCCGGTAACAACCGTTCATTCTGCAACTTGAACATGTTGCTCGACTTCGTTCGAGGAAATGCAGCTTTAGATCACCTTAGGTACACTTAATCGTCCAAATCGATGAGGGGGAGAAAATTGATCTCCCCCCGTTTCATTACCTA
Source organism: Paenibacillus germinis (assembly GCF_013141785.1). Classification (NCBI taxonomy): domain Bacteria; kingdom Bacillati; phylum Bacillota; class Bacilli; order Caryophanales; family Paenibacillaceae; genus Paenibacillus; species Paenibacillus germinis. Next base: position 75,042 of record NZ_WHOC01000161.1, on the reverse strand, counting down.
AATGTGATCAAATAATGTTCTACTTTTGTGTTAATAAATATTGAGCGTCTCGCAGCAAATAGGTTGCCGCTTCGCTTGAAATGTGTTTCCCGCTTTGCGCCTCCACCTCGTTCACAAAGCTTTTCAAATTGTTGTGCGCCAATTTGGCCTGCAGGCTGTTGGTAATTCCCGCATTGTCGATCCATTTGGCATCGGCAAAGCGTGTTATCAGCGCCTTCAAGGAATCGATGCTGGCCACCGTCTGGAAGTGAACGGTCTTGCTTCCCACATTGCTGGCCAAGTCGCTGGAGGTAACAATAAGGGTATGTTGACCGAGCGGCAATTTATAAAGCGGGATCGCCGTTCCGATTTGGTAAGAATACGTATCCAGCGTCACCGTCGTCTTGCTGCTGTCCACACCCGACAAGTTATCCGTCCATGCAATCTGAGGCGTCAAATCCACGGAATCTTTATAAATACTGTTATCCCCCGGTACGGACACCACGATCGACGGGGCTGTCTTGTCGATGCTAACGGATACTGTATGTGCTTGTTCCACGTTGCCTGCTTTGTCTACGCTCCAATATACAAGCTTGTGAACTCCTTCTTCCGACAATACGACGGAAGTTCCCGTTTGCTCAGCGCCATCGTCTACCGTGTAGTAGGTATTGGCTACACCCGATTCGTTATCGCTCGCGCTTAAGGTTACAGTGACATCTTGATTGACCCAGCCGCTTGGCGCATTATCCGTTGTCGTTGGCGGTTGATGTTCAACTTCAATTGGTTTCACTGTAACATTCGCAGAAGCCGTAAAATTCCCATCTAAAGTTTTGACCGTCACTGTCGCCGTCCCAGGACGATTGCCGATCAGCGAAGCGCTGCTTCCTGTTGAGATTATAGATACAACAGTTGGGTCGCTGCTTATCCACGATACTCGGGAATCGTTCGCATTCGCGGGCGTAACGACAGCTGTTAATGTTCTGGTTTCGCCTTGAGTCATTGTTACGTTCTGTTGATCAAGAGTCACCCCGCTCACAGGGACGCGTTGAACGACTTGGAATGTCTTGCGATCCACTACCGTATAACCGTCATTAAGCAAAAAGAGTGCATCATAAGTGCCAGGAGCCAGTCCATTGTTTAAACTAACTCTTCCGGATCCAGACTTTAAATAACTCCATATCAAAGATACACCGGCACCTGGAGGAACAGCTCCGGTTCTGTAGATGCCGACCCAATCTTTCCCGTTTAACGCAGCCCCATTATAGGATAGGGTAATGGCTTCCCCTTGGATGTACTGGGTTTTGTCTAGTGTTATATGGTCGGAAGCTGCTCCAACTTCTTTAACAGTAACGTTAATGCTTGTTGTCAATGGAACGCTGTTCGGGTTTTCAACTCCGAGAGGCAGGGTTACGGTCCCTGGCACCGAGAAGGTCTGCACCGTCTTGATAGCCGGATCGTAACTAACGCCGCTTAAATCCCAATTCACACTTGCGTCCACATTACCACCATCGGTTGCAAGAATTACTTTTATGGGCAATCCAAGAGCTTCCGCTGTCTTGGCCGTTCCATTGTTCGCAGATACCGAGGCAGGCGCAGTGATGCTGTTTAAATTAACACTGTTAACATTAATTTCAATGTCTTGCGACGAACGGTTATACACGGAATCGTCGGCGAACACCCTGATTTTATATGGAGTACCCGGCGACAAATTTGTAAACTTATATTGTCTGTATACATCGTATGGTTTGTCCATCGGATACGAAAGGCTGTTAAACGATTTGTCCACTTTCCCCGTGAGCTTGTTGATAAGCTGAATATTATATTCCATACCCCGCACATTGTCATTTACTTGCTTTATTGTAAAAGCAACTTCGTTGGCATTCAAGGAATCGATCTTAATACCCTCATCAAACTGCGGAGCTATGAGTTCTCTTATATCGCTCTTACTATAGCTGAAGGCATCTTTGCCTTCGCCAACGTTGACTACACGAGGTATGCTTACAAATTCATCTGTAGCTAAGTTATACTGCTTGAGGATCAATTTTGTACCGTAAACCTCTATGAAATTCGAGATGCGAGGTGTGGTATGATAGCTTCCATACGAGCCTTCTATATATCCGCCGAACGGACCGTCATCTTGATAACTGGAATAGTTCGAACCACCGGAATCGAGAAACGAAGCCGCACCTTGATAGAGAGAACGTTCGTCGGTCGGGTCATATTGCGTATGACCTGACATATAGAACACCTGCGAAAAATTATTGTCGGCAATAAATTTACCGAAATTATTACTTGCACCGCTACTCCATGCTGATCCCCACACGGTTCCGCTTATCGGGTAGTGAGACATTGCAAATATGGGTTTTGTTGGATCATAATCCGCTTCACTTTTAATTTGGTTGAGGTAATTGGTGGCTTTTCCCACCGTGCTGCTGCTGTTAATATTTGCATCAAAACCAATCAAATTATATCCTTTTATCTTTACCCTATAAGCACTGTTATAGAAATCGTTATTGTACGAATTCGTTGATTCGTTCCACGCGCCCGCCGTACCGACAGGTATTAAATTTTCGGTGCCGTTCATATCATGGTTGCCTTTTACAATATATAACTTCGTAGTGTTAAATAAGCCCTCAGCTTTAAGTTTATTGTATACTTTTGTAAGCTCACCCATCCACACGTATTCACCCGCATTGTTACCGCCGGTAATGTCGCCAGGCTGCACCAATACGTCGGCCTGCGGGAATACTTTCAGGGCTTTTCTATAATCTGCTTCCACGCGCGCGATTGTACTGGGATTTGCAGAGATTTCCGGGTCGCTGCTATCCGCTATATTTAAATCGGCGGGAGTTAATGTCTTATTGCTTTTTTGATAGATGAATATGGCGTTGTTTAGTTCACGTTCGTAATAATTGATGGTTTCCTGTGTATATAATTTTACTTTTTGCGTTGTTGCAACCGTAGCTGCCGTATTCAAAACCTTTTTCAAATAATCAAAATCAGTTTGGCTGAAGCCGTTGCCGAGACCGCCTGCTATTAGTGTATTTGCTTCTGATATTGTGTCGTTAAGTGCTTTCATATCTACTTTATTTACACCGTAACTAGTATAATTAGCTTGAACTACATCACTGCTTAATGCGCCTTTCCAAATCTTCAGATCAGCGATATCGAATGAATTACCACCATTGCCGCCCACTCCGTCGCTGCCTATATTTAATGGGTTCGATGTATCTAAAGTTCCGATCCCCAGCGAAGTTTCAGCCATTTCGTAACCATCAATATACAACGACCCGAGCATTTTATCTCTGTCTACAACAAATGTCACGTAACGCCAAGCGGAAGCATTAAACGTGTCGCGCCCAAATTTTACTGATGTGGTCGGGAATCCTAAATTCATATTGACCGAATTGGGTGATGTATAAATCGCCCAGCCTGCGTTAGAGCTCTTACTAAAATCCTTGTTCGATAATATGACCTGATTATCCTTAGTGTCGCCCTTATACCAGAAGGATGTAGTAAAACTGTCATTACCAACATTCAAGCTTTGCGTCGTACCGACATAATTGCCGTTTCCGCTTTCTACGTGCAGAGCTTTGGTCCCGGGTAATACACCGTCTACATAACTATAATTTCCATGTGCTATCAACGATTGCCCTTGATTTGCATCGTCCTTTAAATTATTATCGAATTTAATCGATGCCATAAGGGGGTTGGCATTTGATACTTCATTCTCTGCATTTACTGCGGTGTTCGATAACGTACCGATTAACATCATTGATGCGAGGGTAAAGGATATAATTCTTTTCACTACAGAAAACCTCCATACAATAAGTTTTTTAAGAGTCTGTTCAAAAAGCTCGTAAAATCCTGTGGATACGCTTTTTTGCATATCGCCATTAGTGTCCCAATGAACGTCCTTTACTCAGAGACAATCCGTAAGCACCACCCCCCAAAAAAATGGTCTCATCCTGCATGATTTCTAATTTATTCAATGAGCTTTGCTGCTTACTTTCAGCCCAATGACACCGATCACAATTAGCGTTATCCAGATCGCTTGATTCATATTGAATGATTCTTTGAAAAGCAAGTAACCTACCAAGGTAATGAGAACAATACCGACGCCGGACCAAATGGCGTAAGCAACACCAACTTCAATATAAGTCAGTGCAAAGTTAAGCAAGGTAAAGCTGCAGCCGTATAAAATAAACATGAGTACCGAAGGCAATAGTTTTGTAAATCCTTCGGATAGCTTCATCGACGTTGTACCCGATAATTCAAACAGGATGGCGAGTGCTAGAAATACCCATCCCCAACCACTCTCAACCTTCATCTATGGATGCCTCCAAGCGAAGCTCTGAATAGGTAGAGATGACTACATTCGCATCTTTCAACCGTTGCTCTTTCAAAACTGGATTTCCCTCACTCATGTGTCCAATCGTTACGGCAACTCCTGCTGAATTGCCCATTTGCATATCACTGTTGGTATCTCCTATTAGCGCAACTTGGTATGGTAATAAACCAAGTTCCAAGCAAGCTCTATCTACCATTTCGGGAAATGGCTTCCCTTGCTCTACCAGGTCGTTTCCGATAATCACCTTAAAAAACTGCCGGATTCCCATCCATTCTAAATGTTTCACGGCATCTAGCGTCTCATCCGCCGTAACTATACCGAGAGACAATCCTTGTTCGCAGCATTGTTTAATAAAATCTATGGCTCCCGGTAAAGGATGAGCAGGGCGTACATGTTCCATTTCTTCGTCTGCCAATCGCTTACTTTCTCTTGCAAATCGCATAGATTCATTCCAAGGAAGCCCCTGGCGATAGCCTTGCCATGCTACAATAGCCAACAGATCTCCAATAGACCCCATAGCCAAAGGACCGTTTCGGCTATAATCAATGATTTGCCCCGTAGAGTCATGAACCGTCCCCCATAAATCTGAGATGGGATCGATCGTTCCATGGTTTACGGTAGCCGCACATTTATTTGAATAATGACGGTATAACGATTCGCTCCAACTTCCCCATAAACGAATAAAATTCAGCAGTGTGCCGTCCTTATCAAATAAAATTCCTTTTACAGGATAGCGGTTATTGTTGATAATTAATTGTGCCATTTCATATCTACCCCTCTTTCCTGACCAAGAGCGCTTCCGTCTTCCGACGCAATCTCCCTGAGACTAACATGACGAGCGTTCGAACAATCAAATTGGTCAGTATGATTAACGTTGACATGGCCGCGGCCGGGGCAATATCTCCGGAATCTTCCATATTAACAATCGCTACAGCAGCAGGTTTTAAGTCAGGTGCATATAGAAAGATGATCGCCGACACCGTAACCATACTGTTGATGAAAAAGTAAACAAAAATCTCTACAATCGTCGGCAGTGACATCGGTAACGTGACCCGAAGCAGCGTCCGATACCAGGGTACGTTCATCGATTCCGAAGCAGCCTCGAATTCGCTGTCTAGTTTTTTAAGAGACGATGTCATCGTTAAAAAGGAAACCGAGTAAAAATGAACAATGTTGCATAGGATTACAATCCATATGGTTCCATATAACCCATGCATTGGCTGGTTCGGATTGTTAAAGAAGAATACATAGATCAAACCCAGCACTAACCCAGGCAGCGCAAGCGGCAGCATCGACAGGAAATATGCGGTATTACGCAAGAACAGAAAGCCTTTTGACTTTTCAATCAGATAAGCAAACATAAATGTAACTATCGTGCCGATCAACGCGGTACCAAAGGATATGACCAAGCTATTAACGAAAGGTCCTGTTCCTTCCAAAAAACCGTCGTAATGAGCGAAAGAAAACTGTAAATTATAAGGCCAAACTCTGACTAAAGACCCATAGATAGCAACGAGAATAATGCTGAGTATGGCGGCTGACATCAAGGAGCAAAACACGTAGTACATGACGTCCCGCAGCTTATTTCTCCCAATCCTATAGGGGGTTGATTTTGCACTGAGCCACCCGCTCTGTTTTCGCACAGAAATTCGATCGATGACGAACGAAATAATGGCAGGAATAAGAAGTAAAACACCTACAGCTGATCCCATTTGCATATTTTGTTGACCAATGACTTGCTTGTACAAATCTGTGGCAAGAACATTATATTGTCCACCTACGACTTTGGGGGCCCCGAAATCTGTAAACGTCAGAACAAAACAAACGAAAATAGCGCTTATCAAAGCAAATTTGACTCCTGGTACGGTGACCGTCCAAAACATACGCCATTTGGAGGCCCCCAGTGTTTCCGCCGCTTCATATAAACGATAATCGGAGCTTGCCAGTGCTACGGACAGCATCAGAAATGCTTGAGGGAACGTATATAAAACTTCGGATAAGACGATGCCGACCGGTCCATAAAGCTCAATACGGAATTCAGGCAGCACCCCGAAGAAGCCGGTGGAGATAAGCCCTTGATTGCCAAACAAATAGATCAGCGCTAATCCGTGAAGCATGGAGGGAGCAAATAACGGCAGCAAAGCAATTGAGCGAAATAACCATTTAAAGCGAATTCCGCTTCTCTCCAGCGCGTATGCAAATCCGAATCCGAGTGTCACTGCAATGAAAGTCGCTACGGATGAAACCTGGATGGAATTCCATAACGAATTAACCAATGCCGGGGTCGAGAAATATTTCGTGAAATTAGAAAGACCTATGAAATCTCCATCTTGATTGGTGATGGCTTTGATTGCAAGCTCCGCAAGCGGGAGCAGGATCGCAAACAGTAAAGCGAGTGTCATCATCAAAATAACTATATTTTGACTCCATGTGTTCGTATTCGGTCGCAATCTTTTTAACCACATGTCCATAACCATAGTCTCCTTATACCACTGAAAGTTCCGCCATAGAGTCAAACCGGATGATATGCTCAGCAGGAAGGGTAAAGATAATCTTCTGATTAAGCTTAACATCTAAGCCCATCATCACTTTCGCTGGCACATCCATCGTAATGAATTGCTGAAGCGAAGTGTCCTGATGATCCAATAGCTCTGCGACCAAACGATAATGAGTTCCGCGGTATTCAAGTTCCCGGACAATGGCTGGTTTGCCTTTCTCTTGGCCTTCTCGAACTAAGTGGACATGCTCCGGGCGAATAGCCAGCACCCCATTGTCTTGGCTATCCTTCACCGTTTCAATAAAACTGACGGCTCCGATAAAATCTGCGACAAACGGACTGTTGGGCTGTTCATACACTTCTTTTGGTGTGCCGACTTGGATAATTCTTGCCTTGTTCATGACAACAATCCGGTCAGCCATTGTTAATGCTTCCTCCTGATCGTGCGTCACCATAACCGTCGTCATACCGAACTGTTGGTGGAGACGGCAGATTTCACGCCGCAGCTTGATGCGAACCTTGGCATCTAAAGCAGATAACGGCTCATCCAAGAGGAGACAATCAGGTGAAAAGGCAAGCGCTCGTGCGAGTGCAACCCTCTGCTGCTGGCCTCCAGATAATTGAGCGGGAACTTTATGGCGCTGCTCATCAAGTTCCACTAATCCAAGCAGTTCATCCACACGATCGGCAATTTGAGCTTTGGATAACCGATCCCGAAGACCGTACGCAATATTCTCGCTAACCGATAAATTAGGAAATAATGCATAGGATTGAAACATCATACCGAAATTCCGTTTGCCTGCCGGTACTGCTGTTATATCCTTGCCTGCAAGAGTCAAAATACCTCGGTCCGCTTTTTCCAATCCAGCTAGGACTCGAAGCAGCGTCGTTTTGCCACAACCGCTCGGTCCTAGCAAGCAGATGAACTCGTGTTTGTTGATATCTAATTGAATGTCCTGCAGCGCGACTTGCTTCCCAAATTGCTTGGAAAGGTTCCGCAGCGATAAATAACCTGATTTCATTACAAATGCCCCTTTGAACTAAAATGCGATATCGATTCCGACATAGAAAGGATGCCTTAACTTAACAGCATCCCTTTCATGAAAGATTACTCGAACAAATTACTTTTTCGGCTCTGCTTTGGAACCATATTTTTTCTCCCAATCCTTCAGTACAGCTTCACGGTCTCTAGCCGCTTGGTACAAGTCCAGCTTAGCTAACTGAGCCACTGGATCTTTCGTGTAGCCTTCAGGAATTTTATTTCCTTCTTGCTTGATACTCAAGATGGCATAGTTCTTATTGTATTCTTTCATAGGCTCATCACTGATCGCCCAATCCAGAAATAATTTAGATTCCGGCTTTATTTCCTTCTTTTTCACAAGTGCATTGGCTTCCATATCCCAACCGGAACCTTCTTTAGGGAAAATAACCTCAACCGGAGCCCCTTTTTTCTTTTCCAAAATACCGCTGTACCCGTAAGAGATACCGATTGGAGCCTCCCCTGAAGATGCCATTTTCGCTGGTTTGGAACCAGAGTGTGTATACACCATCATGTTTTCATGCAGCTTGTCCATGTAGGCCGATGCTTTATCTTTGTATAGTTGGTTAAGTGCATTGACAGTTAAGTAGCCCGTACCGGATGATGCCGGATGCGGCATAGCGATCAAACCTTTATATTCGGGTTTAATTAAATCCTCGTAGGATTGGGGGATAGCCACTTTACGTTTTTCCAGCTCAACCTTATTTACAATGATTGCTGTCTCCCAGATGTCAATACCTACCCATTTCGGAGTATTCGCTTTATCCTTGAATTCAGGAAGCACCCGTTCGACACCTTTTGGCGCGTAAGCCTCCAGCATTTTTTGGTCATCCATGACGAGGAGACTTGTTGCCGCTAATCCCCAAATGACATCCGCTTGAGGATTTTCTTTCTCTGCAATCAGCTTTGCTGTCATAATTCCTGTTGAATCACGAACAACATTCACTTTGATATTCGGATATTGCGACTTGAAGGACGTTAGGTAAGTTTTTATTTGTTCTTCTTCCATGGCTGAATATACGTTGATTTCTGCTGGTTTACTGGATGAAGCGGTCGGTGCTGTGCTCGGGCTACCCGCTGGGGCAGCTACCTGTGGTTTCGCTGTACCGCATCCTGCTAACAAACCTGTAACCATTAACATAGCTGCCATCGATTTCCAATTGATTTTCATTGTTTGTTCTCCTTTTTACGCCTATGGCGAAATATCGTTTAAGTGAGTTTAAATCAGCGGTTAGAAGATTCATTTATTTCTTAATTCTATAATTTCCCAACCCCTTATTACCTTGTTCTTTACTTCTGTACAAAAAATATTGTACACTCATTCCGAAATCCTTGTGTAAAACGACTGTTAAATCTAAATAAATATTTTGTAAATGTCCTGATTTTCCTACTCGCATACTAAACCAACTTTTTGATATAATAGGGAAAGAAAAATACAAAAAAAATTGAACATAAATTCTCAACAACGAATAAAGGGAAGTGAGTATGGCAATGTCCCACGATCAAAATTCAGAACAAAGGTTAAAAATAAGGAAGAATTTGATTGAAGCTATGGCGCAAACGATGGATTTATACGGTGCGACCCATTCATCCGGCCAATTGTACGGCGTTATGTTCTTTGAAAATCGTCCGATGACGCTTGATGAGATGAAAATAGAAATGAATATGAGCAAAAGCAATATGAGTTACGCAGTCAGATCGCTTTTAGAATCTCAAATGGTCAAGAAACTCGAGGAGAAGCAGGATCGCAAAGAGTTATATGTTGCGGAGGTCGACTTTTTTCTTGCCTTCCAAAACTTTTTTACTTTGAAGCTTCAACGTGAAATCGATGTGATGACAGAAGCCATTAACAACGCGCTTCCCGAATTAACCGAATTAATACTAGATGAGCATATATCTGACGAGGAAAGGAAGCTTGCTCTTCAAGATCTGCATAAGCTCAGGCATGGTCAAAAATATTACGAATGGCTCCAGCAGTTTGTCGACGCATTGAAACGAGGGGAATACTTCAAAGATTTGTCTTGTTGAAGTGCTTGATTACAACATTTTTAAAGATCGCGGTTCCGCCTTCCGAAAAAAGGGTAATCCCTTGATCGTTTAATTCCGGGAAAATTTCATTGGAAAAAACGATGGTTCCATCATCCATAAAGACTTCAATGCTTGTTTTATCAACGAGTATCTTTAAGTGAACGTTCTTCTTACTCAAATCAAAGGGTGCCCTACTTTCAACATATTTACCACTCTTGTCGGGCTGCCCTGTAAAAGCTCTATTGACATAGGAGTACCCTCCCTCTGCAAAAACACCTACATCTACATGGCGGTTTTTGTCTGTTGATTCTCGAAGCCTTAATCCTACATTTTTGATCTCTGACCACGATATATCTGTCTCAAGCTGGTACGCATCGCCTGTTACATGAAGAGTTTTAGAGCCATTAACCTCTATTTGTTTCAACGAATCCGTTGTATGTGTCAATTGATTCAATGCTTCAATGGGTTGTGAAACCAAACGATACGTATCGCCATCATGTTTTAAGTTAATTTGACGAACAATCGAATCCGTTCCGTTAAACCCTTCTTGAAGGGTTGGCGTATTATGAGGATAATCCCAATTATTCATCCAAGCTAAAGCATACCGATGATTGTATTTATCGCTGTCTTTCCCTTCTTCAAACGTGACAGCACCATACCAATCAAAGCCGTAATCTAACCACTGAGGATCACTATGATCAGGGAGAAATTCCTTTCCATTAAAGTGTCCAGTCCAATAGGCGTACGTGTTTGGTTGACCTGCAGACTTACCATTTGCGCTGACACCAAGAATCCATTTATAGATCCCATCATTCGCACGCATCAAATAAAGATCAGGACACTCCACAATTCCGATATTATCTGTCATAAAACCACTCATATATTGCCAATCTTTTAAATTCGAAGACTCATAAAAACCAATCTTCGTCCCTTCCGCCATTGCCATCACCCATTTATTAATCTGATGATCCCAGATGATTTTCGGGTCTCTAAAATCTTTAGTGCCCGGATTCGGAATAATGGGATCGTCACGATAAGAAGTAAATGTTTTTCCTTTGTCCGTGCTGTACCACAGATATTGTTCCTGCTTCCCGCCTTCTGCAGACGGCTGTGTCACGATCGCGACAAGCGCTTCTTTTCCAAAGCCTGCCGTATTTTTCTCGTCTACAACGACTGATCCGCTCCATGGATCGCCATTACTGGTTGTATATTTAGGAATGGCCACCCCTTCATCTGTCCAATGCACCAAATCCGTTGATGTCGCATGCCGCCATTCGGTTCCATTTCCGTTCGGATAATCATGATTATAGAGATAATAGTAATGATACTTTCCATCCAAATAAATCGGCCGCTGAGGGTCGTTTTTCCATTTGTCGGGCGTAGTGAAATGATAGCTAGCTCGATACGATGGCATAACGGAATCGATGGTTTCGTTCTTTTTATTGCTATCTGAATAATGAACCACTAATCCTATCGTCATCAAAATAATGAAACAAATCACTACTACACCTATTCGTTTTGCTGCTTTCTTATAATTTATTGTATAGTTCAAGCTGACACACCTCCTCTCTTTGCTACTGCTTAATCCTTTTTATAAAAAAGAAAACACCGATTTTCATCGGCATTTTCTTTGCTTTATTGAGGAAACATTCATTATTTTTTCTTCTGTGTGTCAATCGTTAATTGCCCTTGTGCAAGGATACTATCACCCACAACCGAAGTTTTTGAACCATTAATGTTCAGCAAGAAACTCGGCGCAAAGGTAGATTTGTGGTCTGCATATAAACCTCTGTTTGTCATGTAACTTGTGATAACCACATTTTTACCGTCAGCTTGCGGTACTGCAAAGTGAGAATAAGTCCATGTAAGATCCTTAGGATTAAGATTCATGTTTAATACAAGTCCGCTGTCATTTAACGGTTTGTATGTTCCTGTTAAGGAATCGGACACATAACCTAACATGTAGACATCATTCCCGCCGATTCCATCAATCGTCATTTTGGAACCCCTGGAATCTGTGAACAAATACCATTTGCCGTTCATTTTAAATACGTTGGCACGTTCGATTTCATCTGTTACTGTGTTCGATGCAATTAACGGTTTCATGACTTTTTTCAACGTATAATCGTCGTTCAATTCAATAATACCCAATGCGCCATTCGCTAACTCAGCAGCACGTTTTTTAGGACCTTGCAGCAATTTATTTTTTTCATCCTGGAAGAATGGCGTATTTCCGCCGTAGAAAGCTTTGTTGAAGAGCGATGCCTCTCCTTGATAACCAACTTCCGTTCCTGTGTTGGCTTCGAAAACAAGGTATTTATGACCATTGTCTTCCACATAGTGAGGGTCTCTTAAAGTATGGTTATCGCCTTCATCCGTTTGACCTTGCATAACAGTTTGATAGATTTTACCATCGCCATCAAAGATCGATTTGAGATCCTCTACGCCATCAATTTTAAGCGTACTTTTATCTGGTTGAGATACATTGATTTGTGCTGTTGTTAAGGTTTGTTTACCATAAAACCCGTGATTGGGGTCCCAACCCTGACGATCTGTATAAAACAAGCGAACTTTTCCGTCAGATGTTAGGGTAGCAGATCCTGACCACTCTTCTGCTTGATATTTCAGGAATGGATCGTTTGGTACGAATTTATCGCTATCTTTAAAAACTCTACCGGCATTTTTCCAGCTATCAATGGAAGTATCGCCTACTTTTTGATAGAACATGTAGACAAATGTGTCCCATCCTCTTTTAGGGTCTCCTGCTAAAGCAAAAACGATATTGTAGCCATTATAATTTGCTACTGTTCCATCAGCGTTTTGCAGCGGCCAGCTATCCCAAACATCGATATCGATCAAGTTGCCCTGCTCATCATAACCTTTTGCCGAAGGAAGATTTTTTATTGTTGATGGATCGAATTTAGGCGCTTGAAATTGTGTACTCTTTTGTTGTTCAGGAATTTTCAGCATGTCAGAGCGTGTAATGTGGGAAAAACCATAATTTTCATTGTAATCCACATTGTCTTTTTCTTTCGCAAATGCTTGAGCTCCACCTCCAACCAGCATTGCTGTAGTCAAGCTTACTGTTGTTGCTCGTTTAACCAATTTTATGATGTTCATAACCTTACAACTCCTGTTCTATTGTATGTTTTTTTCTCTCCACAATTTATAGTTTAAGGCAAAGGAAAAGTTAAGAACATGTCGTACATTGATAGATTTACAGGCTTATATTGATACAGACGGACGGGACACTTTGATCCCAAATACAAAATAACCCTTACCGCCTTGATACTAAGCATCAGAGGCGAAAGGGTTATGAATCTAAAAAGCCAATTATTTCTGCTCAGCTTTTTTCCAGGACTTTTGGAGCTCCTGCAGTAATTGATCGCGATTAAGCTGTTTGCCTACATATAATTACTTGAGTTTAAATGAAGCCACAGATTGTTGTAAGACCTTAGCCATATGGGCTAATTCATTGGAATAAGAAGCAACTTCTTGGATTGCCGCTGTCTGTTCTTCTGTTGTGGCCGATATGTGGTTGGTTGAACTTGCTGAATTTCCATACAGGTTAGAGACTATCTCCATGTTTTCAACCATTTTATGTGTATTCATTTGAATCATCTTTATTTCATTCGTCATATCGCCCGCTTGCCCAGAAACCCCTTCGACTAATTGAAGGATATTCGTGAAGGAATCCCCTGCCTTTTTCGTAAGCAGCTTCCCTTCTTGAACATTAGAATCTCCATCTTCCATGGCTTTTACTGCTTTCGAGATATCCTCCTGGATTTCAGTTACTAGTGTATCGATCTCCTGATTCGATTTTGTTGAATTTTCAGCAAGAAGACAAATTTCACGAGAGATCACAGAAAAAGTTTTTCCATTTGCTCCTGCTTGGGATGCAATAATACCTGTATTTAAAGCGAGCATTTTCGTTTGCTTGGCAATTGTGGATAGTAAGGTCATAATATGATTGATCTTTTTGGACTTCTCTTCTAACTGGCGGACTATTCCAACCGAATCGAGTGAGTTTCGTGAAATCAAATTGATCTGATTTATGGCTTCCGCAATATCCGCTTTTCCTTCAATGGCCGTTTGCAGCGCATCCTTTGCTGAATGGCTTGCCAGTTCTATTCGTTGCGTAATTTTTTTGATGTTCACAAACATATCTGTTGTTTCTTCAACTGCTTCATCGGTTAATGAAAGTTGTGAATGCGTACCACTGGCTACTTCTTGAATCGATCGTGCAATTTCTTCTGTTGCTTTCGCGGATTGTTCCGCATTATCGGACAAAAGAACAGAAGTTTCAGATACGCTTTTCGCACTTTCAGATACTTGCAATAAAATGGACTTTAAGTTACTTGCCATTGTATTTAGATTTGCGCCCATTTGGCCAAATTCATCGATCGTTTTTATAGGTATAGTTTGGGTTAAATCCCCGTTTGACATCGATTGAGAAAGAATATTTACTTTCTTAATGTTATTGGTAATGTATAAACTGTAGAAATAAATTACCATGACAATAAAACATATCAACACAAGTATAATCACAAGTGAGATGATAAAATAATCATTCACCTTTTGGTAAAGCTCCTCCTGCGATATGACGATGGCCAGTTTCCAAGATGTATCTGGGACCGTCTGATAATAAACTTTATTGGAACCTCTATCATCACTAAAAACTGCGTTTCCATTGTTATTCGACAGTATTTCTTGGCCAATTTGCGCCAAACTGACATTAGGGTCATTCATGATTTGATGATTTGTTGAGTTCTGGTTATCTTTATTAGCAATAAAGTTCCCATTTCGATCCAACAAAAATGCCCATCCATTTTTTCCAACATGAATGTCTGAAATCTTCTGCTGTAAGCTGGTCAAATTGATGTTGGCTGTAACTACACCTTGAAATTTATTGTTATTATAAAATGGAACCGCCGTTGTTAAAATCATAGCGCCCGAGGTTTTATCAAAAAATGGATCCGTCCATACCATGGTTTCCTTTGTATTTTTACCCAGCAGATACCAATCTTTTTCAGGATAATTATATTCTTTCGTATCGTAATCATTGGAAAATAAAATGCGACCGTTATCCCGATAGGCATAGGAACTATAATATTGCAAATAGTTTTTATATTGATAGGGCTCATACCAAATCCCAACTCCAAAGGTATCCGGGTTTGTGGACAACAAACCTTGAATAATTTGAAAATATTTGCCTTTATCAATCTTGTCACCTACAGGTTCAATCGTGCGCGCTAAGCTTTCAGGTATTTTACTGTGCGCTGTTAATATGGTTTGCATATTGTTGATCGTTGCGTTTAATTGGTATGCCATTTTATCCTGAATTTCTGCATTGATGATATGTTTAGAATAGTTGTAACTTAACGCAGACAACACAAACATAGATAAAATTAACCATGGTAGAATCGTGACTAGTGTGCGGGTACGTATGCTTTTGAAACGAAATTTCACCATATTAACAGCCTCTCCTCTTACTTATCGCTGCGCAAACGATCCAATAGCACCGCTAGCACGATAACAACACCTGTAATAACGGTTTGCCAAAAGAAGCTAACATTTAAAAGTGTCAATCCATTTCTAATTACGCCTAAGATTAACACACCAATAATAGTCATCTGAATTCGGCCAATTCCCCCTGCTAGGCTCGTGCCTCCGAGAACAACAGCAGCAATAGCATCTAGCTCGGCCATGCTTCCAGCATTCGGCTGACCGGAAATTAATCGCCCTGCAAGAACTACGCCAGCTAATCCCGCACATAAACCACTTATGGCATACACATTAATTAATGTCTTTTCAACCTTAATACCTGTTAATCTCGCTGCCTCTTCATTTCCCCCAATGGCATAAATATGTCTGCCAAACATCGTGTATTTAAGTACGATAAACATAACAATATATACACTGAGCATAATGTAGATGGGGGTTGGAACCGATAGGATCTTCCCTGATCCAATAAACTTAAAGGGTTCCGAAGCCAATATGGTAGGTAATCCCCCGCTAATTACAAAAGCAGCGCCTCTTATATAAGTCATACTGCCTAATGTAACAATAAAGGATGGAAGTTTGGTTCTTGCAGTCAGAAAACCATTGATCCAGCCTGCTGCATATCCCACCGCAATCCCAGCAAACATCGCAATAAAAGGGTTAATTCCTTGTTTTGAAAGCAATACGGAAATAACTCCCGAAAGTGCGATCGTAGATCCCACAGATAAATCAATCCCGCCAGTCAGAATTACTAATGTCATACCCGCCGCAAGAATTCCGTTAACGGATGATTGTTTTAAGATATTGAGAATATTCCCCGTATCCGTAAAATTAGGTGCAAAAATGGCGAGTATAATACAAATAGCAACTAACACAATTAACATGCCTAGTTGATTCCAAATTTTTCTCATGGATAATCCAACATTATATTTTTTATTAACGATTGCTTCTATTCCAGCGCTCATTTGATCTCCCCCGTTGCATAATACATGATCTTTTCTTGCGTCGCGTCTTCGCGTTGTAAGTTTGCCCGTAATTTACCCTCATGCATAACAAGTATACGATCACTCAACGCTAGTATTTCTGGCAATTCAGAGGAAATGACTAACACAGCAAGACCGTTTTTGGCTAATTTACAAATAACTTTATGAATTTCAGTTTTGGCGCCAATGTCGACACCTCTTGTTGGTTCATCTAACAAAAGCACTTTTGGCTGGATGGATAGCCAACGTGCAAGCAGCGCTTTTTGCTGATTTCCTCCGCTTAAGCTGACCACCTTTTGTTCTTTGTTTGCCGTTTTAATGCCTAGTTCTCTTATATACATATCAGCTTCATTGCTTATTTGCGACCAATCTAAGAGGGCTGCTTTTCGATATTTATACATTTCAGCCATCATAATATTTTCTTTGACAGACATATTCAGGAATAATCCCTGTTCCTTACGACTTTCCGGAACATGAGCAATACCATATCGGATGGCATCCTCAGGAGAAGAGATTTTCACCGGTTGACCGTTAATCAGAATTTCACCTGATGTTATTTCCGATAAACCAAAGATCGCTCTGACTAATTCTGTTCTTCCTGCCCCTACCAATCCTGAAATCCCAACAATTTCTCCTGAATGCACCTCTAGTGATATATCCTTCACATTTTTGTTATCAGATAAACCTTTAACCTCTAAAACCGGCGTTTTATCTTTAATCCAGCTCGTATGTGAAGGCGGTTTTTGAAATAAATCGTTTAATTCACGACCAACCATGGTCTTAACGAGATGTTCAGGATTGGTTTCGGCGATAGGAATCGATGTAATCCACTCTCCATCACGCAAAATGGTACAACGATCAGAAATTTTAAAAATTTCATCCATACGATGTGAAATGTAAACAATTGCAACACCTTTTTGCTTTAATTCATTAACAATGATAAACAGCTTATCTATTTCTTTGTGGGTTAATGAAGCTGTTGGTTCATCCATCACTAGAACTTCTGCTTCTATTGATAAGGCTCTCGCGATTTCCACCATTTGTTGTTGGGCAACACTTAAGGTTGAGACATATGATCTAGGATCTAAATCAGATCCGATTGATTTTAATAGGAAATGGGCTCGTTCGTGAACTTTCTTCCAGTCCACCATACCGAACTTATTTTTCGGGAATTTGGTTCCCATTAATACGTTTTCACCTATGGTTATATTCGGAGAAAGATTCAGCTCTTGATGAATGACACTAATTCCTTTCTCGCGCGCTTCCATGGCATTATGCCATGTGGTCGATTTGCCTCGATACAATATCTCGCCTTTATCTGGACGGTATATCCCTGCCATAATCTTCATAAGCGTTGACTTACCGGCACCGTTCTCTCCCATTAAAGCATGTACTTCACCTTTGTACAGATCGATGTTTATATTTTTTAATACGGTAACCCCTGAGAAAGACTTGGAAATCGCTCGCATGCTTAACACTTGTGACGACGATTCAGAGAAAATGTTTTTTTCAACTTCCGCTTGCACAGCTTCCATGTTCTCACTCCACCATATTATTAGTTTATATCAATGATAGAAGACTGAATAATTACGATGCGGTACCCGCTTGCAGGTACCACATCGTAATAATGATTCAATATTACCAGCCTTTATAGTCTTTAACGTTTTCTGTCGTAATGAAATCAGTTGGAAGTTTAATTAATGGTTCCACTTTTTCACCAGCAAGAACTTTAAATGCTGTCTCAACCGCAATGGTAATCATATTAAACGGATTTTGTGCTGAGCTTCCAACATAGCTTTTGTTTTCTTTAAGTGTCGTCACTGCATCCGGAGATCCATCCACACCAACGATAAACATTTCCTTGTCGCGACCGGCTTGCTCTGCAGCAATTTTGGCGCCAATACCTGTTGGATCATTAATAGCAAATACAGCATCGATTTGTCCTTTACCGTTTGCTTGTAAGATGGTCTCCATTTTAGCAAGCGATGTTTCACGATTACCATTACCATTTTGATTAGCAACTATTTTAATTCCCGGAGCTGCTTTGAGAGCTTCATTAAATCCTGCAATGCGGTCTGTTACAGCGGACACCGGCGGACCATCTAATACGGCAATATTTCCTTTTCCATTCAACCGTTTAACCAAATATTCACCCGCTATACGTCCTGCTTGAACGTTATCGGAAGTTACACTCGCATTAACGCCGCCTTCAGAAATTGTATCGACAGAAATGATTGGGATACCTGCTGCTTTAGCTTGACCCACTGCTGCTGCAATACCTTTGGTATCTACGGAACTTAGAATAATCATACTTACTTTTTTGGTAATAAAATCTTCGATTTGAGCGGTTTGTGTAGCCAAATTATCTTCTGCGCTAACTGCGATAACTTCACCGCCGTGTTTCTTAGCAGCCTCAGCTGCACCTTTGGACATCGCTACGAAGAATGGATTGCTTAAGTTTTGTACAGTCAAACCAATAACCACTTTTTTCCCTGGTGTCGGATCTGCTGCTTTAGCAGCTTTAGCTGTTTCTGCTGGCGCTTGTGTGGCAGCTACGGGTTTTGTTTCCACTGCTTTACCACAAGCCGAAAGTGCAAATATAACAAATAGTAACAAGAATATTTTCATGTTTTTCATATTCAAATTCCTCCGAATTATTATGATTTTTTTTAAAAAAGTTTGGCGAACAATAGGAAGATATGTGATAATTAAAGTGTAATTGTTTTTCTATGAACATGTTTGAGAGCCCAATTGTCTATCACGTTTAGCGACACAAATAGCCATTTGTAAAACTCTTCAGCATGTTCTTTTCTCCCTCCTTTTTTTTTGGATATAACCAAATCCCCCAAATGAAGTCAAGCATGATTGACACTAATCCCTTACCTAAAAGAAACCTCACCTCCCTAAAAGAGTGAATGTTTGTTTTCTATGTCTTCATCATACCTGTGATAAATACAAAAAATAATAGAAAATTTTCTCGCAACTGTTGAAAATTTTCTATTATCTTCATTTATATTAAAAAAAAGACCTAGCATGATGTGGAATCAGGCTAAGTCTTTAAGTCTTGTTTGTTTCTATCGGAATTGAGTCCGACGGTCTTGATCAAAATCATTTAAGGGATTCTAATTGGAACATTCACATCATCAACATTGATATGGCCAAAGCCACCCAACGAATTGTCGACCATCTTAATGTAGCATGTCGTTCCTATATATGCAGATGCATTCCAATTCTTTCGAGTATACGCCTCATTATTTAGTCCAGTTTCTTTGAATAAAATAGCGTTGTCGGAAGCCCGGACAAGAGCAACGTACAAATTATTCAAGTCTTGCCCTCCCCCTACGAGAAGGTCGATCTGTCCGTCCCCTCCAAGCACGAAATTGGTGGATTGCATCGAGCCGACCCGGCTATCGCCTCCATTATTGAAGCCCCAATAGTGATACGTACCTTGTTTGTTGAAAGATTGCGGCGGATTCCAAAAAGTCGATGCGGAGCTCACGTCGCCGTCGGTGAATGCATTGCCGCTTGTCACGTTCCAACCGCTTAAGTTGCCCAGTTCAAAATCGTGGTTCGTCAACTGGCCTATCAAAGAACCGGGTTGAACAGGAACATTCACGGCATCGAGATTGATATGGCCAAAACCTCCTGTCGAATTATCGACCACTCTAATATAGCATCTTGTGCCAATATAAGCTGAAGCATCCCAGTTACTTTCTGTATATCCCTCGTTGTTAGGTCCTGTTTCTTTGAACAATATAGCGTTGTCGGAAGCTCGAACAAGAGCAACGTACAAGTTATTAATGTCTTGCCCTCCTCCTACGCGAAGGTTGATTAATCCGTTCCCTCCAAGCACAAAGCTTGCGGATCTCATCGCTCCAACTCGATTATCGCCTCCATTATTGAAGCCCCAGAAGTGATAATCGCCTTCTTTGTTGAAAGATTGCGGCGGATTCCAAAAAGTCGATGCGGAGCTCACATCACCATCAGTGAACGCATTGCCGCTCTCCACAATCCAACTGCTTAAGTTGCCTGCTTCAAAATTATAATTGGGTAGCTGCTCTGTTGCTTGGATAGGTATATTGAAATCATCTACATTAATATGACCCCATGAATCGGATCTATTATCGACGACTCTAATATACATAGACGTTCCGATGTATTGGGTTGCATCCCAGTACCTCCTCGTATACTGTTCAGTGTCCCCTTTATGAACTGGCCAATCCTTATAGGTCCCAGGCCCGCTAGTCCGATAAAGCTCTTTGCCGTCAGAAGAACGAACAAAAGCGACATAAAGGTTGTCAATATCAATTCCGCCTCCAATCAGGAAATTGATTTGACCATTACCTCCTAACGTAAAGGTTTGCGATCTAAGCTCGCCGATTGGGCTGTCTCCCTCAGCTCCATTGGAGCCCCACAGGTGAAAGGCGCCTTGTTGGTTAAACGGTTGCACGCCCCACCAGGTAGAAGATTTGGTCACAACGGCGGGATCGGTGAATTCATTGCCGCTGACGACCGTCCAATTGCTTAAGTTCCCCGCTTCGAAATTGCCATTGGTCAGAGGCGTTGATGCAGGAGGCGCAACAACTGTAACAGTTCTTGTCGCCAGGAAACCTCCGTCTCGCGTTTTCGCCGTAATTATCGCAGTTCCGACCGATTTTCCGCTGACACTTCCATTTGTTACGGTTGCGACGGCAGAGTTGCTTGAAGTCCAAACGATGTCTTTATTCGTTGCGTTGGATGGGGCTACAGTAGCGTAAAGCGTTTGCTTGCCTCCGGTGAAAACTTGGGGACTTTCCGCATTCAGGCTTACTCCGGTTACGGGTACGGGCGTATAGGCAGAATTCATGTTCCAGATCTGCAAATGTTTCACCCTGATCGTATCCGGGTTGACATCCCCGAACAACTGCAGACCTAGCGCATCGCTGGAAGTTGAGTATGTACGGGTAGTAATCGATTTCAGCCCGTTCAAATAGGATTCCACCATCGATTTATCGAGGAAAATGTGAAGCTTCACCGTATCGCCGGCCAAATCTATCGTGCCGTTGTCGATGCCTTGCGGTTGCCCAGCGATGGTGTTCGTCCGGTCCACTCCGTATTCTTTCGTGCTGTTTTTGTAGTATAGCAGTGTCTTCTCACCGCTGGTAGGAGACTTCCGTACATACATGCCGACTTTATCCGCATCACCTGGCGCTAGTTCCATATCGATTTCAAGCGTATCACCCCGAAGGTCAGCCAAAAGTCGGTTCGCATCAGCAAACGAAGTGTCCGTGGCGATATCCAACAGCTGCGAGCCTCTGAGCGACTGCAGTTCAGAAATCGGATTGATGCCGAGTTGACCGTCAGGACGCAGATCCAGTGCAACAGGTAATCCAGCATTGTGCGCCCAACCGGCATCCGAGTCTGCCTGCGAACTCCGATTTCCTTGAGTGATCGTATTCAATATTGTACGATTTGGTGTATTGTACGCTGATGTTGATTTATCTACAAATCCGCTCGGCCCGGTAAAATGGAAACCGCCATAGTCCATCAACTGCGGCGCATCCGAACCAGGATCAGGGGTAAACTTGGATGTGACGTTATTCCAGGTGCCAATCCAGTAAAATACGCGGGCTTGCCCCCCGACAGGGCTGACCATAAATATATATTTCTGGTGGCCCAATGAATCCTTAATCGGCAGCAGAACAGGCAGCTCCCATACATTACCCAACTTCTCAGGGTATAGATTATTTTGATAAAGAGTGTCTTTATACTGCCAGTTTGTCATGTCCGACGAGGTATAGACTAATGCTGTTCCGCCTTGACCGCTAACGCCCGATCCAACAAGCATATTCCAGGTGCTGCCGTCCTTAAATACAAACGGATCACGAAATTCGCCTTTTATTCCCTGACCAGCCTGTTGAGTGACCGCAAGTGAAGCGTCTTTATCCCATCGCTTCAAATCATTATCCTGATCTGTAGGATACGTGCTTCTGGCCAACCCAACATTTTGATTATTAGGAGCTGTCGCATCGTTACCCGCCGTGAAAAACAGCGCTGGATTCCCACTGTCATCGATAACCGAACTGCCCGTCCAATCGCCGTCCGGATCAACTTGGAAAAGTGAAGGCGCGAGCGCAGGGGGAAGATCCCGCCAATGCACCATATCCGTGCTGACCCAGTGGCCCCAATGCATATTATGCCAGTAAGGCCCTTGCTGATTAAATTGGTAGAACATATGATATTGCCCGTTAAAAAAAAGTGGTGCATGCGGCTCATTCATCCAATGCTGGGGCGCAATAGCATGGTAGGTCGGTCGGTAATTATCCCCGTTATAAACGCTCCGATCAAAAGACAGATTGGGTGTTGGCAAGTTGCCGCCAAGGTTGGTCAAATACGAGTCGTACGAATTTTGGACTTCAGTTGCTGTCAAAGCGCCGTTATAAATTTTCAACTCATCAATTAGACCGTTAAATGTATGATACGGAAATAAAGATGGACTAGCGCCGTATGTGCTTTCATTATTAGTCCCAATCAACAAATTGTTCGTGGATGAAGTAATCAACGTATGGAGTGGCGTTCTTTTCGAAGCTACCTGCTTGCCGTTCAAGTAAAGCACAGCTAACCCTCCCGTACTATCGTAAGCGCTGTCATAAGTAGCTACGATATGAGACCATTCGTATTTAGGCAAGGGCTCATAGGACCATACATCGTACCAGGTACCGTTTGAACCGAATTGGAAGGACCATGTCCCATAACGATACATACCTAATAAAAACCCTTGATTTGCGCTTTTGGATTGCTGATTGACAATAGCATCCAGCTTGAAATCATCACCCCATGTATAAGCCCGCGGAGCAACCCAGGTTTCAACGCTTATTTGGCTCTGTGGAATGGAAATGGCAGGATGCGATACCCATGTTGAATAGCCGTCAAAAAGCAGAGCGCTGCTGCTAATGCCATCTGTTTTCCATTCCGGAATAGCAGGCTCAGGTTTAAAATAATGGATCGGATCATTTATCTGGGAAATTTGCTCCTTCGTCACATTGCCCGTCCCTTCATTGAAGCTCCATTGAGCGACAACGCTTGAAACCGCTTTCGAAACCGGGGAATTAATGACTATACTTGAAGCAAAAATAACCATTGTGAAAAACAGGACCCGCAATTGTGACCATTTCATTTTCATGTATCAGCTCAGCTCTCCTTTTATTTTCTGGTTGTTAGTACAGCAATTCATTATTTTACCTTCTCTTCAAAGCTATTTTTTTCACGACATGATATCACCCCCCCTTCCGCATAATTCGCCAAAACGAAAAAGACAACCTTTGGCTCCGAATGAAACAAGAATAAGTCTGTTCCCGTAACGTTGCCACATGTTGTCTTGTTGTCTTGTTGTGATCGCCCTGGCCTGTTATGACAGGCTAGGGCGATATCTTGTTACTTCTACTCTTTGAGAGGCAGCCAAATATTGACGGTTGTTCCTCTCCCTAATTCAATAATCGGTAAAGCACTACAGCCGTCTCAGCCCTCGTCGTATGATCGAATGGATGAATCTTCCCATTGTTTCCTTCAATAATGTGGGATTTCACAAGAGAAGAAACACTTTCAATTGCATATGACGAAATATCATTACGATCCTGGAATACATTCAAGTCCGCTTTTGTACCTTTGGCTGCATCGCGTTTCGCTGCAGCCATTGCTCTATTCAGCATAACTATCATATCTTGCCTTGTAATGGAGGCATTCGGGTTAAAGTGACTGCCATCTATGCCATTGGTAATACCCAGCTTTTTGGCGATGCTGACCGCTTCATAATAATAATCATCAGATTTAACATCATCAAAGTTGGAATCCGCTTGGGCCGTTAATTCAAGTGCGCGTACAAGCAGCAGAATAAAGTCTGCCCTTGTAATATCCTTTTGCGGAGCAAAAGCTGTCTCTGTTGTGCCTTGAATAATGCCTTTGGATGCAAGGAGTTCGACCTGCTTTTTAGCCCAAGCATAATCATTAAGATCATCAAAGGACTTATTCACGTAAGCAATTGCATAATAACTGAAATGGATCGTTTTAAAGATCATTTCACCCGTTGCTTTATTAAATTTGGCATTTGGAACAGGCGCGATGCTGCCGGATGGATCCAGATACCAGACAACTAAATGATCTGTATGGTTCATTTCTTCTGCTACAGGCGTGTAATTGATAGCTACCTGTACAGGAGCATCCGCATTACGCCATGGAATAACTTTACCATTCAAAGTGGCAATTAATTCAAGAACCGGTCTTGCTCCGATTTCAGATTGTTTGCCTTTGCCAGCTGCATCACGATCCGTAAGGGTCATACTTAATACAATGTTGTCATTTTCATTGAATGCGGCTTTGGTAAACATCTGACTCGATAAAGTCAGGGTGCCTATCGGACTACGAATTTCAAATTGTTGATTAGCATTATCACTAGATAAGAACGTAGATGGTATCTCGATGCTGTACCCTTTAACATCATCCGCTTTATCCAATTCGATTGTTATCTTTTCGGTGCCTTTAGCGTCAATCCCGGCTGCTTCCAATGCTTTATTCAACGTCTCTTTCGAAACTTTACCCACAGCAATTTTATTAATTACGCTTGTCGGAACAACAAGTCGGCCCTGATTGTTAGGCGTTGTGATCGCCCCTGTAGTTAGCGGGGGCTCCGGCGTAGGGTCGGGGTCTGAATGAGTTTCATTTGATTGTACAACTGTGACAGAAGCTGTTGTCACATGTCCTTTATACGCAGCTGTAATCAAGGTTTGACCCGGTCGCTTCCCATATACGATGCCGGCAGCATTCACAATGGCTACAGAAGGATCAGAGCTTTTGAAAACTGCTTGGTCCGTAACAATTTGCTTGCTTGTTAGATCGCCATATCCATATACCGTTAATGGCATACCTTGCAAACCTCCATACACGATTCCCGTTACAGAGTTGCTTTCATCTGGAATGGCACCGCCATATACCGCTTGGCTTGCAGTTTGAGTCATTGAACTTAATACAAGAGCCGATACAACGGTTTTGTGGGTTCCATTCGTTTCAAGCGTGTAGCTTCTTTTATCCATTTGAAGCTTCTTGATCGACCTATCTGCCCAAATACTGTCAAGTTGATAAATACTTAAGGAGTTGACGTTCACTTCCCCATTTTTTGCATAAAGCTCAAGTCCCTTACTGCTCGAATCAGGGAATATTTGATCTGTGAAGACTCTTCTTCCATCATTTGCAAACACTTCAAGGGTATCCTCATCCACGAAGATATGAAGTTTAATTTTGTTATTTTCCGGAAGCAAAGGAGCTTCTTGTCGGACAGGAACAATATCACTTACATCAGGCCCTCCAGAATGTGTACGGTCCACAAACACTTTTTGACTTGACGTGTCATACCCGATCACTGTCTCCTGAGAGTTAGACTTACGAACCTTAAATCCAAATTCCGATGCATCCTGAATACCGAATTCCGCGACAATTTCCATTGTACTTCCATAAACGGCTTGCAATACATTGTTATCCTGCCCAACTTGGAAATTGGTCCAATGCAGAACCGGCTTTCTTAATTGTTCCAACTGCTGAACCGGCTCCTGAATCAGACGGATTCCATCCGTTGTCGTCTTAAGCTCAATCGTACGCGGAATGCTCATTCCACCCCGCCAAGTACTTGTAGGCGTATTACTCGCATATCTCCAGTTACTCATCCAGCCGAGCCATACGGGTCTTCCTTGCTCATCCCGAATATTGCTCCATGTTACTGCTGCATAGAAATCTGAACCATAGTCAATCCAATTGGATTGATCAGGAGTTGGCCGTTCATCCGGTGTAAAGGTTTTGCCATCGAACGTGCCGATATAATACATCATACCTGATCCTTTGCCAGGAGGCTGAGGGTCAACATCTCTTCTGTTTCCGTTGCCATCACCGTTACTAATGATCATAACCCATTTCTTCTTGGTTGAATCTCCATCGACGGGCAATTCGATCAAATCAGGACATTCATAGATACCATAATGTGATCCAAGTCCGTCAGAACCAAATGAGCTTTCATAACTCCATTGTTTTAAATTCGTCGATGAATAGAACTCAATGTGATGACCAACTGCTAATTGCATGATCCATTTGTGAGTATCCTCATGCCAGAATACTTTAGGATCCCTGAAATCCGGCACAGTTCCTTTAGGTTCCCTTAAATCCGCTGCAGCTTCCGGCAACAGGATAGGATTTCCTGTATATTTCGTCCAGGTTCTGCCACTATCCTTACTGTAAGCGATACTCTGCACCTGCTGTGATCCATTTTGAGTATAGAACGCTACCAGACCGGAGCCTTCTTCATTAAAAAATCCGGATGTGTTATGCGCATCTACTACAGCACCGCCTGAGAATATGGCACCATGTTCATCAGGCACTATGGCCGGCGGAAGTTCTTTCCAATGGGTAAGATCTGTACTTACCGCATGCCCCCAATGCATCTTATCGAAAGCAGGGGATGTGGAAAAAGGACTATACTGGTAAAACAGATGGTATTCTCCATTATAATAGACCATACCGTTTGGATCATTCATCCAATTTTTTTCAGGTGTGTAATGGAGCTGTGGTCTGTATGGTTCTGAATAGTTTTCACGCGGAATACTTAATTGAAAATCATCTACATTGATATAACCAAAAGCACCTGAGGTCTTATTGTCCACGACTTTAAAATATACTTCTTCCCCCAGGTAAGCTGAAGCATCCCATGTAACATCCTGAAATATGTCTGAGTCCGATCCCGTGGTTCTAAACAGTTCCATATCATCAGAAGCTCTGACAAGGGCTACATGCAGCTGATCAGCATCCTTGCCTCCAGCGACCAAAAAGCTCAGAATGCCAGTCCCTGTCAATTGGAATACTTTGGATGACAATGTACCAGTCAAGGCAGGATTACTCGCTTTATTCCCGTTCACATAATACGTTCCATAGTTTCCTTTCCCGGCTAAATTTGAGACAGAATCTACGAATGCTTCACCTTCCAGCGTCCATCCAGACAAATCGCCAGTTTCAAAATCAGGGTTTTCCAATTGCGAAACCGCATTCACCGTTACAAAGTGATCCAGGTTGAGGTGTCCCCATCCGGCGGTTGTTTGATCCACAATCCGGAAATACAGTTCTTCACCGGCATACGGGGTAGCGTCAAAAACATGCTCTGAATATTGTTCATCACTCTTGCCTGTAGTCGTGAAAAGAGTCTCGCCTGTTCGATCCCTTACTAGCGCAACGTATAAGTTATCGATATCCGAACCGCCGCCCATCAGGAAAGTTAATCTTCCCGATGTAGGAATATTCTTATCGCCCGAAGCGATGAAATGGCTGGATTCCATAACTCCCTTTCTGCCGTCTCCACCGCCTTGAAAGCCCCAGAGATGATACAGTCCATTTTGCTTAAATGGCTTTGTTCCCCAGAATTTATCCTGCGTTGTTACCGTATTATCAAAAGCGTTACCCTCAACGATCTTCCAACCTCGTAAGTCGCCGCTTTCGAAATCGCCATTCATAATTTCATGGGACACATAGTAGTTGAAATCATCGACATTGATATGACCTGTCGCCACATTGTCGACTATGGTGAAGGAAAGCTCTTCGTTTATAAATTTCGAAGCGTCCCAACTAACGGTTTGATAACTCTGAGAGTTATGACCTGTTGCTCTAAACAATTCTTTATGGTCGGAAGCTCGAACTAATGACACATAAAGATGGTCAACGTCTATATCTCCACTAATTTTAAAATTAACAGTCCCTGTCCCGGCCAGCCTGAATGTACTGGATGTTAAAGTGCCTGTCGCTTCGTTATTTCCAATAACATGATAATTGCACTGCTGCCCGTAGGCATTTCCCGCAGAATCAGTGTTCTGATTAGAAACTGTAAAGGCGCTGCCGCCAACTGTCCATCCAGATAAATCTCCTATTTCAAAATCTTCATTATTCATCACATAAGAAGGAGAACCTGTATTGCGAACATGGAAATCGTCGACATTCAAATGTCCTGTTAGGCTATTGTCCATAATTTTCAAAAACATCTTTTGCCCTAAGTAGGCTTTGGCATCCCAAACGATCCGTCGAAGAGATTCAGGGTTTACCGCACCATTTGCCGGTGTCTCACTAAATAGGATTGAATCGTCTTCCGCGTTTACTAACGCAACGTAAAGGTTACTCGGATCATGATTACCGCTTAACATAAAGTTAATTTCACCGTTGCCGCCAAGTTTAAAGACTGACGATTGGAGAGAGCCTGTTCTTGCATTCGCATTACCCGAACCAGCGCCAGCTAAGCCTTGAATATAGTAATTGCCTATTTGGTTAATTGCGTCTTCACCCGACATTGTCTCAGCGGAAACAGTTCCTGTAAAAGCATCACCTGCAGCTTGCCAGCCCTCTAAAGTACCTGTTTCGAAGCTTGGATTCAAGATATCGGCCGGATCGTTGTTGAATACATGAATATCGTCAAGGTTAACATGCTGCCACCCGCCGCCAGGCACGCTATCCACTGCTTTCAGATACACTTCCTCACCTATAAATGCAGAAGCGTCCAACACTACTCGATCATACCCCTCAGAGCCTGCATGAGCCGTATGCGTGGATTTGATCAGTTCTTTCCCGTCAGAAGCACGAACAAGCGCAACATACTCCGTTTGGGGGAAATTACCTCCGCCTAGCATGAAATTAATTTCACCTTTCCCGCCAAGCACAAATGTGCTTGATTGGATACTGCCTTCCTTCCAATCGTCACCCCAGAAGTGATACTCACCGACCTTATTAATCGGGTCAGGATGCCAGTAATTAACTTCAGAAGTAACCCGACCAGGCGCCTCGCCACTCGTAACAGTCCAACCCGTCAAGTCCCCAGTTTCAAAGCCAGGATTCACAATGTCATGAGGCAGATTATAAACATGGACATCGTCAAGATTCACGTGCTGCCATCCTCCTGCTGCTACCTGGTCCACAAGCATTAAATAGACTTGCTCCCCTAGGTAAGCCGAAGCATCCCAAGTCACTCTTGCATACGCCTCCGAATCTGCAAATTGTGTATTTTTTGCTCTCATCAGTTCCGTATTGTCAGAAGCACGCATTAAAGCAACATACTGCGTGTCGAGATTTCCGCCACCCATCATGAAATTAATCTCGCCAGTTCCACCAAGGATAAACTCACTGGATTTGATAGATCCTTGCTTCATGTCATCGCCCCAAAAATGGAACTGACCTGTCTTATTAATCGGATTTTCATGCCAATATTTCACAGTGGATGAAACTTGACCAGGCGCTTCCCCTGATATGACGGTCCATCCTGTTAAGTCGCCCGTTTCAAAGTCAGGGTTTACAATGTTATGCATTGTATTATATACACGGAAATCATCAACATTGATGTGTCCTTGACCCAGATCAACAGCTTTCAAGTAGACTACTTCGCCAAGAAGAGCGGAAGCATCCCATATCACTCTTTTCATGGATTCGGGACCGTCACCCAGAGAAGAACCGGTTGCTCTATATAATTCTGTATCGTCGGACTCTCTAATTAGAGCAACATAAGTATGATCCATATCATTCGTTCCGCCGATAAGAAAGTTTACTTCGCCTGTTCCTTCCAGCTTGAATGAGGTAGACTGCAGAGAACCTGACTTTGCTTCTGCACTTCCGGCATCACCGGTCAAGCCCGATACAAAGTACTTTCCTTTTTGATAATAAGAGGTTTGATCCTCACCATAAGCTACCGCGTTGGAGACTGAAAAAGCATCGCCCTTAGCGTTCCAACCACTCAAGTCTCCCGTTTCGAAGCTTGGATTGTCAATACTATTCGTTACATTGTATACATGGAAATCGTCCACATTAATGTGCTGACTCGTGCTATTGTCCACAACTTCAATATAGAGATCTTCGCCTATGTAATCTTGAGCTTGCCAATTCACTCGTACATATCGCTCAAATTGATCCGGCAATGCGAACCCCGCACTTTTAAACAAGATTGTATGATCAGAAGCACGAACGAGAGAGACATACAAATTGTCGATATCACTGCCTCCGCCAACCAAGAAGTTAACCTCGCCATTCCCAGAAAGCCTGAACGTACTCGATTTCAACGTTCCTGTTCTGGAATCTGAGATGTTTTTGCTGTTATCGCTGGGATCTACTGCCTCCGGATTCCATCCCCATGCATGATAAGTCCCGTTCTGTTTAAAAGGATGGTCTCCCCAAAAATGCTGTATAGATGAGGGAAGATCACTAAATGCATTCCCGGTTGTCATCCATCCTGATAGATCGCCAGCTTCAAAATCAGGATTTTCAATTGTGACAGGATGTTGTAAAGCATTCGCGGCTGTTGATATTCCGCTAAAAGCAACCACATTAGAAAACAACATAAAACTAGCTAAACCTAACGCAACATTACTTTTTACCTTTCGGGCGCTAATCGCCATTTTTGTAACCCCTTTCATAAAATAATGGATCGATTGTTTTTTTTGGATAACCAAATCCCCCAAATGAAGTCATGCATGACATTGACACTAATCACTTACCTCAAAGAAACCCCACCTCCCTAAAAGGGTGGATTGTTATTTTTTGCATCTTAATCATACCTGTGATAAATACAAAAAATAATAGAAAATTCTCTTGCAACTGTTGAAGTTTTTCTGCTAAACAAAATAGCCCTGGCCTGTTATGACAGGCTAGGGCTATATCTTGTTACTTCTATTATATGACTGGCAACCAAACATTAACAGTCGTTCCTCTCCCTAATTCACTCTCGAAATGAAGGCCATATTGATCACCAAAATGGAGTTTGATTCTTTGATCCACATTTTGTACGCCGATACCACTCCCTTTCGCAGATGTCCGATCTTTTTGGTACATGTTATGGATCTCCTCCAGAGACATTCCAATGCCATTATCGATGACCTGAAGAAGAATACGGTCCCCCTTTCGCATCCCCGTTATTTGAATATTTCCTTTCCCCGCATTATTTCTTATTCCGTGGTAAATGGCATTTTCTACTAGAGGCTGTAAAATAATCTTGATCATCTTATAAGAAAGGATATTCTTATCCACATTGATTTCAAAATCCAATTTAGATTTGTACCGCATTTTCTGGATCGTCAAATAGTTTTTGATATGCTCGATTTCGTTGAAAATGGAAATGAATTCTTGTCCTTTACTAATGCTTAAACGGAATAACTTTGCTAAAGAAGCTGTCATAAGGATAACTTCCTTTGACTTTCCGGTCTCTGCCATCCATATGATTGAATCCAACGTATTATAAAGGAAATGAGGATTTATCTGAGCTTGCAGCACCTGTAACTCGCTCTTTCTTTTTAACTCCTGTTCCTTCACATTTTGCAGCATCAGTTCTTTGATCTCTGTCGTCATACGATTAAATCGATTACTTAAGTGCCCGATTTCATTGGAGCTTTGAATATCAACCTGAATATCGAAATTTCCCTTCTCTACCTCTTTCATCGAACTTTCAAGATGTTTAATGGGCCTTGAAATCCGTAAGGATAGAATAATAGAGAGCAACACTGCGATGATAAGAAATCCTATACCTCCAAAAAAAGTATACGTTTGCAACTCATCCTTATTGGAGACTAATTCATCCACATAAGTGACCCCGACAATTTTCCATCCT
Source organism: Paenibacillus germinis (assembly GCF_013141785.1). Classification (NCBI taxonomy): domain Bacteria; kingdom Bacillati; phylum Bacillota; class Bacilli; order Caryophanales; family Paenibacillaceae; genus Paenibacillus; species Paenibacillus germinis. The sequence continues at coordinate 43,026 of NZ_WHOC01000161.1, read as the reverse complement.
GTGCTTTGCGATGTTTTAATCGTGTACATCCGGCTATTTTTACCTTCTGAAGTCACAAAGCTGCTGCCAGGAGTACGCATAACTTCAGAGATCAATTCCATTTTCTGATCATTGTTAATCATTTGCTGCTTCGGGTGATAAACAATGTTTCCCTGTGCATCCACAATGAAAACATATCCCCTATTTCCAAGTTTAATCTTGTTGCAAATATCGGTGATGACACTATAGTTCAAGTCTACAAGCAGAACGCCAAGCTTTTCATCCCCGACATCACTACTCAGTTCACGACTTAAGGATATCACGGAATTATAATCGTTAAGAATCATATTTTGTATATGTGACGAAGAGATAACGACTTTCCCCTTCGCTTCAATTGCATTCTTATACCAGCTTTGTTCCGCCAAATCCACTTGTGGATTTAGTTTAATCTTTTCATTGTAAGGGATAATTTCCCCATTTATACCAAATATTAGAATTGATGAAATATCTTTTCTTGTATTTAACACGGTATTCAGCTGGAAGGATATTTTCTGTTTCAAGTCTTCCTTACCGATTGCACCAAGATATACCTGTTTCAAGAGGTACTCTTTGATATCATAGCTGGAAAGAACCATTCGTGAAATATTGTCCATGTAATTGATATAGCTATCTATATTCGCGCTTGCTTGCCCCATCAGTTGATACGTATAGTCGCGCGAATTTTTTTTCACTGCATCTGTGGAAAGATGATAAGACATCCATGCAATCACCGTAATCGTAACCACAATTAAGCATGAAAAAGCGACAGCAATGGTTGACTGGATACTTTTAAAACGAAAAAAGTTCAAAATTCGATTCCCGACCATGTTTACGCCCCTTTACATCATTTTGCGAAATACAGTCGGGGTCATACCCGTCGCTTTTTTGAAAATTAAATTGAAATAATGGGGATCAATATAGCCTATGCGATTCGCGATTTCGTAAGTTTTCAAATCCGTACATTTTAGCAATTCTTTCGCCTTTTCCACACGAATCCGAGTTAGATAACCTATGAAAGTTTCTCCGGTATGGTTTTTAAAAATAAGGCTAAAGTAACTTGTACTAAGAACCAGATACTTACAAACCATATCCATGGATATTTTCGTATCCGCATAATTTACTTTTATATATTCTTCCGCTTTCAAAGCTTGCATCTTGCAAAAATTGTTTCTAGTTTCAAGGATGGCACTCGTGATATGCAAACAATAATTTTTAAGCCAATCTTCAACTTCTTCAAGTGTTTTTAACCCGTAAATTTCGGTCAATGGGCTTGAAGCTGAGCTATGAAGTGTTTCGCGAATCTCAAGCTCATCCAAAAAATCCAAAATCGAGACGATTATTTGCTGTATGTGAATATAACAGCGATCCATTGGCAGATAGGATTCCTTCAGATTTTCAATGATTTTCTCAACGATCCATTCAATCTCCTGCTGGGTTCCTGACTTTAAGGTAGGAGCGAGCTTTCTTTCCCAATGTTTATCGTAAGGAACGCTCTCACCCAGTCCTACTTCAAGGTCGCCGAAATGTATGATCCGATTCTTTCCAAGAAAAAAGCGATAATCAAGCGCAAATGAAGCCCTTTTATGAGAATGATGAATTTTTTTTAGAGAAGCGCTAATATCTCCAACACCAATAGACACTGTAAACTTCAAATACTCTCTTACCGATCGATTGATCTCTTCGAGAATTTGCACTGCCTCTTCACGGAGCGTTTCCATATTCTCGCCAGAGAGGATTACAATCGTTTTTTCATTATTGTTTTGGAACACGACTCCCTTCTTTTTTCTTGCAATAATTTCCCCACTAATATTACACACTGCAAAATATAGCAGTTCGCTCTCGCTTTCAGGATAAAATCTTTGCAGTTCTCCATGATCATCTACATCAATTACTGCGACTAAATAATGGCTTCCCAGTAAATCAATATCCAAATAGGCAAGCTTATCCTCAAGCTTGCTTTCTCGTAGATCTCCAGTAACCAACTGATTCAAGAACCGCTCTCTTACGAGAGGCAAACTCTCTCTAAGCTGCTGCTTAAGCTTGCTTAAATCCTCTAGCTTACGATTCTCATTATCAAGATCCGACTTTACCTTGGAGAGGATTTGACATAATTCATCGGCGGTATTCGGTTTCAAAATATAATCATGTACCTTCAACTTCACTGCTTGCTGTGCATATTCAAAGTCATCGTAACCCGTAAGAATAATGATTTTGGTCTGAGGATAATGTTCATAGAGATAGCGTGACACTTCTAAACCGTCCATCAAAGGCATGTTAATATCCGTTAAAACCACATCGGGCTGAAGCTCTTCGAGGGATTGGAGTACATCACGACCATTTTCAAAATCGCCAACTACCTCAAATCCCAGCTCATCCCAATTTAGACTATCTCGTATTCCCTCTCTTACGTTGTCTTCGTCATCCGCGATGATAATCTTATACATTTTTCTCACCACTATGCTTTCGAAATTTTATTGAGAATACTACCAGCCTTTGTACGTTTCTACATTATCCTGAGTAATCAGGTCCACAGGAATTTTAATTAACGATTCTATCTTTTCACCTTTAAGTACTTTAAAACCCTCATCCATTGCCAATTTAATCATTTCAAACGGGTACTGTGCTGAGGTCGCAACAAAACTATTCTTTTCTTTGAGCGCTTTAACGGCATCTGGTGCTCCATCTACACCTACAATAAACATTTCTTTATCGCGACCTGCCTGTTCCGCAGCAATTTTAGCACCAACGCCAGAAGGGTCATTCGTTGCAAATACAGCATCAATTCCCCCTTTTTTATATGTTTGCAAAATAGTTTCCATCATGGAAGCCGATATTTCACGGTTGCCATGCCCATTTATTTTAGTAACTACTCTAATTCCCGGAGCAGCTTTAATTGCTTCTTCAAACCCAGCGATACGATCCGTTACAGCAGATACAGGGGGGCCATCAATGACAACAACATATCCTTTTCCATCTAAGCGCTTAACAATATATTCCCCTGCTAATTTTCCAGCAAGATAGTTATCTGAGGTTACAACCGTGTTCACGCCTCCATCTGCATCTACGTCAACTGCAATGACGGGGATTCCTGCCGCTCTAGCTTGACTAACAGCACCCGCTATACCTCTGGAATCAACAGCATTCAGAAGAATCACATTTACTTTTCTCTCAATGAAATCCTTGATTTGAGCTGTTTGCTTAGCCAAATCACCTTCTGCACTTACTGTAATTACATCAACACCATGCAGCATAGCACCAGCAGTTGCGCCTTTGGACATTGCAACAAAGAATGGATTACTTAAATTTTGTAAAGTAAATCCTACCACGACTTTTTTCTCTTTATTTGCCGGTTCTGCTTTTTCTGTTGCTAAAGGTGCAACTGTTGCTTCAGAAGTTTGTGAAGGTTCCGGTACTCTACTTGAAAAGCATGCTGTTAGCGTAAACAATGCAAATACAACAAATACATAGAATAATACTTTTATGCTTTTCATAGTAAACTAGCCCCTATTAATTTTTTTACCATTCGACAAATATATCTGACATTGGAAAAAACGATAACAGGATTCACCCCTACTTCGATCGACATAAAATAAGTCCAATACTGACTCCATTATTAAAACGTTTACGTAAACGTTTATATTGCAATGTAATTACATTTTATATCTCTCACCACATTAGAGTCAAGCCTATTCCTTGACAGCCCCCCTAGTCATTCCGCTAACAATATATTTTTGAAAAAGAGGCACTTCCATCGATAGGAAGCACCCCAAAAATTAAATGACAACCGAAATAATTCAAGTATCCGACTTGCAATTGAAACTTTGGAACAAAAACTACCACAAAAACATAGTTGAATATATTATTTATGCTCCTCGCGTTGGAGTGGCTCTGAATGCATTTACAGTCTTGTCCATAACAACCTGTGCATCACTTCCCGAATCAAGAATCGTATTTTGAAGCGATTCTTTTTCTACCAATACTGTTGTTACGGTAAGCGGCTCTGATGCTTCGGTAGTCAACAAAGCGTCTACTTGCGCAGAGAAACAAGAATCACTTATCTTGGCATGAACCTCCGTGGCAACAACATGATTATTAGAAATATAATTTCCATTACCCGAAACAATACGTATGATTACAGGTGTTGCACCTACCGGCTTGATGTTCTGAGTATTAATTCCTTCAGAAAAGTGATTAGCAATTACAGAATTATTATTGCCACTGATATAGAGGAGACCATACAAATCATCTAAACCATTGTCTATTCCCAGAAAAGGAGTCCAAGGTTCATGGTCACGTAAAAAGTGATTTGAAGAAACCAAGTTTTCCGAACAATTTTCCCTGAATACCACCATTCCTGGATAAAATGAATGAAGTCTATTATTTGTGATACTGGAACGTGTCACACCATCAAAATAGATACTGCTCGCACCTCGTGGAAAAACATTATTCGCTGTAATCAAAAGTCCACCAAAATTTTGAGCGTAAATTGAATATCCTTTAAAACCGGCTCCTATCAAGTTATCGGTTATTTTTGAAGCCTGTCCCCAACCTCGTAGTTCTATACAGTTACCACATTCAGCTATGAAATTATCATGTATAGTCAGTGCATCTGCATGATAAATAGTAATTCCATGCTCTAAATACACAAACCCCATGCCTGTAATCCGAAATGAGTCACAAGCACTTGCAACATAAATACCCGTTTTCCCGTTAGTGTATGTGTTTTCCGGATTTGTTTCTCCTGAACCATCTTCAATAAAATGCAAACCATCAATACAAAAGTCAGAAAACTCTACCGAACTTATTCGGGGATTTCCACTTCGTTCAACATAAAATGCAGCTCCTTTATATTCCTCGTCATTTACTTCTAGGGGAATATCTACGAGTATGCGACTTCCTCCCGGCCACAATTCATGCAAATCCGCCCATTCATTCTCAGAAGTATTAAAACGAATACTCGAAGATGTAAACCCGTGTCCAGAACCCATAATTTTAAGATAACTGATGTCTATAACTACTTGACTGCCAAGATGATAATCTCCCGGTGGAATATAGATAACCGCACCCGGCTTTCCGCCTTTATTCACATCAGTGTCCGTTTGCCTACTTTTAATATCTGCTATAATGCTATTGATTACCTCACCAATATCCTCATACGGATTACCGACAGGCCACTCTGTTACGTCGTAATAATTTTTACTAGCCATAAATAAATTCTCCTATCAATTAAGTGTGTTTGTTCATAAAGCTTCAAGATCCACGAATGAATGAACTATCCTTTGAAGAACGCTTCGGTTTATTCGTTAGATGTTTTCAACGCCTTCAAACCAAGCGCCAACGCCCCGCACAAGTTAGGTGTTCGCTAACATCCCATAAAAGCTGTCTCACATTGGGATCAGAAGAATTCCATACACATCATACTACTTATGATCACCGCCAAATCGATTCGAGTTTCCAAACGTTTAATGAAAGCATTTTAACCTTTCCTCCACGGCAAAAAATATCAATCCCCGTACTCGCTGGATCAGGATAGATATTGTTTGACATCACGGAGCGCCCTTCATTTGCATAGATTTCTATACATGTAGTATCAACAAAAATTTGCAATACTACCAAACCATTAGCCGTTGTCTCGAGCGTGCACGTTCGCACGCCTTCACTAAACGAATCTGAACGGGATCTATCAAACTGGAGTACCTTGGAGTTGACATCGTAGGATATCAAGGTTTCTTTACCGTCTTCAGAACATCTCAATCGCAATCCGAATTCTTCCGCATCGCAATCTTCCAATGAAAACTTCACCATGATCTCCAAACAATCGCCATTCATTTCTTTGGGAACGGGTCTTCGTCCTTCCTCAACCAACACATTCTCAACTACGTAATGCTCTTTACGCAAAGTTTGCAATTGTTCAACCGGAAGAAACTTCAAACGTCCGCCTGTATCCAATTCAACCGTTCTCGGAAGAGACATGGCCCCGCACCAATAGTTTGCTTTTGTCGGACCGAACGACTTAAACCACGGCATCCAATCCCAAGCGTTCAACCAACCTATAATAATTCGTCTTCCATTATCATCAAGGAAAGATTGAGGAGCATAGTACTCGAACCCGCAATCCACTTCTCCACAATAATCCCAAGTAAATTTCCCACTACTATAATCTAATGAACCGGTTAAATAACTCGCTTTTTTTTCACCCATTCCCATTGGGGAGAACATTAGTACATAACGATCGCCAAGCTGAAAAATATCCGGACATTCCCACATCGTACCCATCGTACCGTCACTCTCAGCCAATACACTTACATACTCCCATACATACAGGTCATTCGAGCGATAAAGCAAAGCTCTTCCTTTTCCATCCTTACTTGAACCTACGACCATATACCATTTATCTTCGTGTTTCCATACTTTCGGATCCCTGAAATCAGAGGAACTCCCTTCTGGAGGAACAGAGATAACCGGATTTCCTACATATTTTTGAAATGTCACGCTATCGGTACTGGAAGCTAAACATTGGGTTTGAATGACACGCCCTTCCTTCATAATCGTGCCGGTGTAGATCAAAGTCAATATCCCGTTGTCATCGACGGCGCTTCCGGAAAAACATCCGCCTTTTTGGTCAAGATCATAGACTTCACTTGGCGCAAGTGCAATAGGAAGGTGCTCCCAGTGAACCAAATCTTTACTTTTTGCATGGCCCCAATGCATCGGACCCCACTCGGCTGAATAGGGGTGAAACTGGTAAAACATATGATATTCTCCTTGATAGTATATAAGCCCGTTAGGATCGTTCATCCAATAGGCGGGAGGCATAAAATGAAACTTTAAGCGCATAGGGTCTTTACCCACATGTTCCTTTATAGTTGCAGCCGATTGTTCTGCTTTACCTAACATAAGATTATGGAACGTATGGTGATCATATTGCATCAATATTTCCTCCACTCTTTATTTCATCATTCAAATTCTCTATTCTTTAACAGCACCCATTGTCATTCCACGAACAATGTATTTTTGCATTACAAACGAAAACAGCATAACAGGCACGCTAAATATGGTTGCCGCAGCCGTCATGGGGCCTAGATCCAAACCATAAGCTGTTAAAAACTCTGAAATTCCTACTGGCACCGTTTTGGCCGAAGTGCTTGTTAAAAGTAATGCGAACAAGAAATCATTCCAGGAAAGCATAAAGCTAAAAATTGAGGTAGTTGCGATTCCAGGCAGCGAGATCGGTAAGATAATACGCATAAAAGTTCCAAACATCCCGCATCCGTCGACACGCGCAGATTCATCAAGCTCTTTTGGCAAATTGTCAAAAAAACCAATCATCATCCAGATAACAAACGGAATGTTTATGCTGGTATAGACTAAAACTAATGCTAATTTTGTATCCATTAAACCTAATTGCCCAATAATACGATACATCGGTATTGCAACACTAATCAGAGGCGTCATACGAACACCCAAAGTAAAAAGTAGAAATAAATTCCCTAACTTTGATGCAAATCTGGTTAAGCCATAAGCAGCTAATGAACCCAGAAAAACACTCAATAGTGTACCTGACATTGCAGTTATAAGACTGTTAACAAAATATTTGCCGATTGCCAGTTGATGAAACAAGGCATTATAATTGGCTAAAGTAAAAACAGAAGGCAACAACGTAGGGTTTGTGGAAATCACTTCTCTTGGCGGTTTAAGTGAAGATAACACAAGGTACGCATATGGAAATAAAGTAACAATCAAAAAGAAACTTGATATGACGAAGACAAGTATCTCGGTAACTCTGGATTTTTGTTTACTCAAGGTTACAATCATCTTGCTGATCTCCTTCCTATCGAACCGCTTTCTTCTGAGGATTCCAGAATTGTTTAAAAAAGAATGAGCATATCGCCAGCAATATAATCATAAAGATTACCGCCATTGCGCTTGCAAAGCCCTCTTGATTGTATCTGGCTACCGATTTATAAATTAATGTGCTTACTAAGGAAGAGGAACCATTCGGACCGCCTTGTGTCATCACCCAAATAATATCAAAAGATTTAGCTGCATCAATCATACGTATGACAACTGCAACTAAAATGACCGGTTTTAAACTTGGCAGTGTGATATGCAAAAAGTTTTGAAACTTATTTGCTCCGTCCATGCGGGCAGCTTCGTATAAACTTTCAGGTATACCTTGTATGCCCGCTAATAATATCAACATCATAAATGGCGTGGTAAGCCATACATCGGCAATTATACAGGAAATTAAAGCCAACTTGCTGTCAGATAACCACAAGATACTTTGAGGATTCTTAATCAAACCTAATTTGTATATAATTACATTCAAGATACCAAATTGGTCATTTAGCATAAATTTCCATATTAAACCACAAACCAAAGGAGAAATCATTAACGGACTCAAAAGCAAAGTGCGAATGATATTGGCGCCTTTAAACCCTGTACTTAGCAGAAGAGCAAGAAACATGCCCAATATTAACTCAATTGCAACCGCTCCTATCACATACACAATCGTGTTGTTTAAGGATTGATAGAATGTGTCCGAAGTTAAAGCGTGAGAATAATGCTGAAGACCAATAAATTTTGAAGGATCTTCATCGTCAAAAAAACTATCTTTAAAAAGCAATATCATTGGGTAAACAAAAAACAAGATCATGAAGACGAAAGCCGGAAGAAAAAATAAGAAAGAAAGCTTCTGATCTCTTAGGGACATAACCATCATCCTTCTGCGTGAATTAAATTCGGTTAAAAAGGGGCTCGAACCTGAGCCCCTTTTTCCATTTATTTTCCTTGTATCTCATTAATTTTTGCTGCGGCTCTGTTTAATGCTTCTTGCGGTGTTTCCTTTCCGGAGAGAGCTACTTGAATTGCAGAGACTAATGCTTCATTTTCGATTTCGTTCCAATGTGGCAATATTGGACGATTTTGTGTTTGGCTGGCAGCCAGTGTAGTTTCAAGCGCTTTCAGGTGTGCATATTCAGGTTTTTGGCCGTATTTATCAAAGACCGATTTTCGTGCAGCCACTCCTAATGCTTTCATAAACAATTCATTTTTTTCATAAATAAATTTCACGTATTGTTTTGCGATATCTTGTTTTTTGGAAGTGCTCGGGATCACTTGATACCAAGGTCCTGGTACAACCCCTACCCCGGATTCTCCGGCAATCATTGGCGCCGCCCCCACTTTCCCCGCTACTTTCGATTTGGCTGGATCGTTAGAAGGGACAAAGAAATGAGCCCACTCAAGCATCATAGCCATTTTTCCATTCCAAAACATTTCAGAAATTTCAGAAGACGCCATGTTTAGTGCACCTTCTGGCGCAGACTTATCTTCACGTAAAATCTTTGTTTCAAATTCCAGAGCTTTTACATATGGTGCCGAGTTGACTAAGGCTTTATTATCTTTGCCCACAACCAACGGTTTGGCTCCTGCTTGCGCGGCATGATCCAACCAACTGGCAACTGAATCCCCGTTATTCATTCCTAATACGCCTGTACCATATAGATCAGTTGCCCCATCATTATTCGTATCACGAGTAAAGAACTTGGCGACATCCCTGTATTGCTGCCAATTCGTAGGCGGCTTCAAATCATATCCATATTTAGCCTTAAATGCTTCTTGTTCCTTCGGATCATTAAACAAATCGGTTCGATACAATAAAATTTTTGAGTTCGTCCAAACCGGCATGCCCAGAATTTTACCGTTCACTTTACCGCCATCGACTACATTAGGTACAAAATCATTTTTGACCTCATCCGTCATTAAGTCATCCATAGCTACCAAGTTTTTTGCCAAAGCAGGAAACCACAAGATATCGATCGTGGCAACATCGTAAGCTCCTGAGTTCGCTTTCATTTCTACATTCAATTTGTCATAGACACCGATGTAGGGAACCGTTTCAATCTTCACTTCATAGCCAGTCTTTTGCTTAAATTCTTCCGCCGTTTGGGTAGCGACCGTGTTCGCCGGACTTCCGCCCTCAACCAGAACCGTGATGGATTTATCCGACGAGCCAGATGCTCCTTTCTCAGAAGTTTGTTGTCCTTTATCGGACGCAGAGCTTTCAGGGTTCTTTTCATTACTAGAACATCCAACCAAAATCGCTGAAAAAGACATGCATAATACAAGAACACCAGATAATAATTTACCTTTTAATTTCATAAAAAGTTACCCCCTCATTATTATTTAACAAATGGTAGTCCCCCTAAAGGACTATTAGGTTGCCAAACGTTCATAGCCATTATGCTTTCCTATACCCTTAAAAATCTCCAGGCAATCCCCCCAAGTAAAAGTAAAGATTATCCAAAATTGCGTTTCTCGAAAACGTTTGATTTTCTCAGGTAAACGTTTTCTTTTCTCAGTTAAACGTTTTCTTTTATACAAAACCAATGATATACTAATATTCAAGCATTGTCGTTGGCTTAAATTATTATTAATTTGTCAAATATTTTGGTTGGAGGTTCATACTTGAACATACACAATCTGTCGCCCTATTTACGAATTGCTATGGATAGCTATGTCTCATTTCCTTGGTATTTGGAGGAAAGGGTATTATTTGACTATGAGATCCTTTATCTCAAAGAAGGCAGATTAAAAGTTACTGTTGAGGATGATGTTTATTTTGGAGAACCAGGTGACATCTTTTTCTTTCGCCCCAAACAAAGGCATTCGATTAGCAAAGTTGGAACAGATTTAGTTCGGCAACCCCATTTACATTTTGATTTGTTCTATCAAGAAGATAGTCACGATGTTAAAGTTTCTTTTAAAAAATTTGAAAATATGACGAAAGAAGAAATGAAGTGGTTCCGAAGCGACGAGATTGACGTATTAACGATTCCTTTAGCAAGTCATATACGCTTACGGCATCATTTAGTTATCGAGAAAATACTTTTTGAAATTATAAGAGAATTTCAAATGAAGCTGCCATTTTATGAATTGAATATGAAGGGATTATTTATTCAATTATTCACCGCACTATTACGCGAAAACTATTGGAACAGAAATCCTCACTTACTTTCCAATATCAATGAGCTGGAGCAAGTCAGAATTTTCTTAAAGCATAACACGGGTCAAAAGGTAACTTTAGATGAACTGGCCAAAATATCTGGAATCAGCAAGTACTATTTGATCACCCTGTTTAATCAAACATTTGGGATGAGTCCTATCCAATATCACCAATTAATGAGAATAGAAAAAGCAAGAGAGATGATCCAGTTTACTAATGAACCTTTAAAACGAATTGCGGAACTTATCGGGTTTCCGGATATTCATTCTTTTAGCAAAGCATTCAAAAAAATAGAAGGCGTTAATCCTTCTTTTTATCGAAAAAAGAATAAATCTAACTCATAACAATCCTAGAACCCCCGGAAGTTTTTTAAATACGCATTAGTTAACAACAAAAGAACGTCTCATAAGCACAAAGATGCGAATTGAGGCGTTCTTTTTTATGGTTCCATCGCTAATTGCGTTTATTCTTAACTGAGATGACTCCAAGTTTTTTGCCTAGCCACATGTATAATGGATTCTTGATAGGCATAACCTCCTTCTTTTTAACCTTTTCTCTAAGATATTTTTCTCACGGTTACTCCTAAGCGGTAAAATTAACCTTTCCAAGATCAACAAGTAAAACTGGTCCCTGTCTTAGGTGATGCACAACTAAATTACCAAGCGGAACGAAGTTTCCAAATATCCAGGGTATTCAGATTTACGATGTCTCCTACAGCGTACAGATCGAGATGAACACTAGAAGGATCAGGGTAGATATTATTGGTCAATGCAACCCGATAATTGTCCGCATATACTTCAATCACGCATGTATCGATAAAGATATGCAATTGAAGTGTCTCGGAGGCTTCCAGCCTTACTGTTTGAATCCCACCGCTCCAGCCGTCGGATTTACTCCTATCAAAACGAAGCTCTTTGGATTGTAGATTATAACTTAATAGGGTCTGTTGCTCTCTATCTTTGGAAGCTCTAAGTACAAAACCTACTTCCTCTGCTTGGCATCCAGCCAATTGTAGCTCCACCTTTATTTCCAAACAATCACTGCCAACGTATTCTGGCAGTAACGGAACTCCAGGAACAACTTTCGTATTTGCATGATGATAATGCTCTCTCCGGAGCACCTTCAACTCTTCAACAGGCGGGAATTTCAATCTTCCGTCTACATCCAATTCTACCGTTCTTGGCGTCGACATTGCTCCACACCAATTATTTTTACTCGTTGGACCGAAATTTTTAAACCAAGGCATCCAGTCCCATGCGTTCAACCAAGCAATAATCACTCTTCTACCCTTGCCGTCCAGGAAAGATTGGGGCGCATAATATTCAAAGCCGGTATCGACGTCTCCTATGACATCCCATTCAAATTTGCCAGTTTCATAATCCATATCTCCAATGAGATAGATGGCTTTTCGATCCCCCATTCCCATAGGCGAGAACATAAGGACATAACGATCTCCCAACGGGAAGAAGTCGGGACATTCCCACATTGTCCCCATAGTACCGTCACTTTCAGCAAGTACACCAACATAATCCCATTGACGTAAATCAGGAGATTTATATAACAAGGCATTTCCTTTTTCGTCTTTACTCGAGCCGATGATCATATACCACGTATCTTCATGTTTCCAAACCTTAGGGTCACGGAAGTTAGAAGACCCATCTTCTGGCGGGGAAGAAATAACTGGGTTACCTTCGTATTTTTCGAAAGTGATTCCATCTTTACTGGTAGCTAGATTCTGAGTCTGGATCACTTTGCCATCACGAATAATAGTTCCTGTGTATAGTAAAGACATTACGCCGTTATCGTCAACCGCGCTCCCTGAGTAACATCCTCCTTTCTCGTCCAGATCATAGCTCTCACTCGGAGCCAAGGCGATAGGAAGGTGCTCCCAATGCACCAGATCCTTACTTTTCGCATGCCCCCAGTGCATGGAGCCCCATTGAGGTGCGTATGGATAATGCTGATAAAATAAATGATATTCTCCCTTGTAGAAAATAAGCCCGTTAGGATCGTTGATCCAGTAAGCTGGTGCCATGAAATGATATTTTAATCGAAGAAGATCTTTATTAACGGAATCTTTGATTTTAGCGATAGAACTCTCTGCATTCAGCAATGCATCCCGATGCGAGATTTTGGTTTTTGGCAGTTCCATGAATTCTCCTCCATTTATTAGTCATTCAATAGGGCCTTCAAAGGCCCCCATGAACGCACATTTTATAATTATTTGAATAAAGTCCTGATGGCTTTGCTTTGTTCTATGTTGCCTTGTGAATGTTGCACCAGTCTGTCCAATTTTTTCTGCACCTGGGCGTTGCGGCCATCTGAATATTGATCCATCCGCTCTTTTGCCAGTTCGTACGATTGCTTCATTTCTTCATTGAGGACAACTTCCTTTAATGGTCCTGGGCTTGGGAATTGAGGCATTAATTGGATTCGTTCCTCTACAGGCAGGATACCGAACGGTTCGGACGGAAGTGTCTGATACCAGTAGGCCGTTGATGACCAGTCATCTGACAAATGATTTGCATGGCCGTGTTCAATCGTCACCTTGAGGCTTTCCGAGAAATGAATCGGATCGGTGATATGGAATCGGTAAGAAACCTGGTAGCCCGGAACGTCACTCTCATGAACAATGGAGCCATGGAATGGAAATGCATTTTTCTGCATGCCCCAAGCATGGTTGAAATAATCCTCAGCGCCTGTCCCGACAATGCTTGGCAGCTTCTCACCGTCAATGAAAAACATATCGTCGCCTTCTCCCCACCAGCTTCCCTGGAAATGAGTAACAGACAAATTGCATCCGATATAATGTCCTTTACCTTTTGCGTCAAGAATAACGTAGTTACCCTCACCATCAAGATTGGCGACCCGGTTAACTTCCGGCGTATTGACCTGCAGATCCGGTCCCCAACCGTCGCAAGGATTTTCCCGGCGCCATTGTGCATGGAAATAAGCCGTATCTTCACCAAATGGTTGTTTATACAATTCATAATCAATATGGAAGTACAAGCCAAATGGAACATCATTTTCATTGATAATTTCGATTTTCGCTCTTGAGTTGAACGGCATTGGCAAGTAACAGTTCACTGAAGCGACCCCGCCAAATTTGAATTGCTCCTCCGGCTTGACGGATACCGTAAACGGAAGCGATGCAAAATTGCCTGGCATGGAATGGCCGATACAGAAGAAGTCGCCGAAAGGAACCAGAACACTAGGATGAGATTGATCATCCCATGTCATCTTAATTAGCACTTTACGATACCATGCCGGATCCGCAGACTCCCATGTGACTCCAAGGGCATTATGAATTTCATTGACTGGAGCGTTATTCCCACCGCCATCCGGATGAATAACACTTGGCCCATGAACTCTGCGACAAAAAGATGTCATCCAAATATGAGAGATGCTTCCCGGACCTTCAATATCGCCTAAAACAATCGATTCTCCAGCGGGTATTATCCAATAATCTTGATTTCGACCATCCTGATCCCAACTTGAAACGCGGGCGGAACGGACATCCTTAATTTGAGTTAGTTTACTTAGTAAGTTCAAAGATTGAGTGTGCATAGTTGATTTCTCCTTCGTATTATTATATGAATTTAGTTGTTGCCAAAGTTAAATGGTTACCCTTTTACCGCTCCTGCCGTCATTCCTTCAATGATGAATCTTTGGAAAATGGCGAAGAATACGAGCTGCGGAATAATTAAAAGTGTACTTGCTGCGATAATGCCTCCGTAATCGATATTGAATCTTCCTTTGAACTGTGAGATCCCCAGCGAGATCGTTTGCATGCTCTCTTTGCTGATCAGCGTCACGGCAAATGGGAATTCATTCCATATATACAACACATTAAAGATAAATACGGTAGCGATGACAGGCATAATGATAGGAACTACAATCGAACTGCACAATGTAAACAAACCGCTTCCGTCAATGATAGCCGCTTCTTCCACTTCTCTCGGAAACCCTCTAAGAAAGCCCGTGAATAATAGAGTATTAAATGAAACTGAAGTCGCAATATATGGAATGATCAGCGAAGCGTAGGAATTTAACAATCCAAGAGAAATGGTAATTCGGTACACCGGAAACAGCAGGATAAATGCAGGGATCGCGAGTCCAGCCAGTAAAAGTGCCGTTATCGAATTTTTCAATCTATTTGACCTAAATACCATTCGTGATAGCGCATAAGAACTCATAAAAGTGATAAGCAATTCAATAATGATCGTAATTGCAGCAATAATAAAAGTGTTTTGATACAACACTCCCAATTTCAAGGTGGACAAAGCACGAGAGTAGTTATCAAAACTTAACGTCTTTGGAAACGTGAACGGATCGTTCAATATTTCGTTGTTCGATTTGAACGATAATAGGATCATCCACAAGAATGGCAACAAGACAATAAACGTAACGACATATGCCAGTATATGAGTACCTATGCTGCCAATGTAATTTGTACGTTTACCAGCGATGTCAGAGATGTCTCTCAATCCTCTTCACCTCCTATTCTTCGATGTTTTTTTTGCTGAGACGCATATATACGAGGGAAAGTATCATCGTTAACAAAAATGTAACCACAGCAATGGACATTCCGTAGCCATATTCACTTGAAGTAAATGTCTCATTGTACATGTAGGTAACCATCACTTCAGAAAGGTGATTCGGCCCGCCATTCGTCAGCAAGAATACAGTCTCAAATATTTTGAATACGCCCGTAATAATGAGAATGACATTAATTTTTACCGTCTCGTTAAGCATCGGGATGGTAATAAAGACCATTTGTTGCCACCGGCCTGCCCCGTCAATTGTGCTTGATTCATAGACATCTTTCGGAATCATCTTTAGCCCTGCCAAAAATATGGTCGCTAAAAATCCAATCGTTTGCCAAACAAATACCACTCCCACGGAATATGGGGTCAAAACAGTGCCGCCAATCCACTCTAAGGCAAGTTGATCCAGCCCTAACTTCCTAAATACAATGTTAACGAGACCCATTTGGGGATCTAAAATAAAAACCCAAATCAATCCAACCAGGATCGGCGCCACAATGCTTGGTGCGAAATTTAGTGCTTTAATTGCATTGCTTCCCTTCACCTTTGCATTTAGCAGCAGAGCCAACAGAAACGAACCCGGCAACAATAGGACAACGGAAATAACCAGAACGATAAGCGTATTTTTCAACGATACCCAAAACAACTCATCTTGGAATAAATCCATATAATTTTTTAACCCTACGAAATGAGCCGCACCTATACCCGTGTATGTAGTCAAGCTATAAAAGAAAGAGACGAAAATGGGCAATATGATATAAACAAGATAAACTAACAAGGTTGGGAAAAGCATTATTGCAATGTACTTTCTTTTGCTAAGCCAAATCATCACACTCTCCCCTGTCATACTAATTTTTGTTGGATTCTGCCGGCGGTTTTCCATCCGGCAGAATGTTGAATAGCTTGTTAATGGGCCGCTTTCTTATCGATAAGATTCAATGCGTCGGACGGCTTAAAGATCCCGTTAATGACACCATAAATACTATCATTTAGAGCGCTGGCAACTGCCTCGGATAATACTAAATCCGGTTGAGCTACTGGTCTTACCCATCCAGGAAGATTCATCTGTTCCAATACGGAAGCATAAACAGGGTACTTTTCTTTATCTACCTTACCGTTATACTTAACAACCGGCGGTGCTTCGTTCTCCGCCATAATTGCCGCGCCTTCTTGGCTGTAGAAGAATTGAAAGAATTTGGTGGTCGCATCATATTTGGCTGCGTCCTTTTTCACTTCTGCGCTTGCGACAAGCGGAGCTGCACCAACAACCATTGCGACTTTTTGGTTTCCTACACCGTCCGAAAAAGTCGGTCCCCACGAAAAGCCTACATTTTTAGCAATCGGGCTCGATTCGAGTTTTTTGGTTTCCCACACACCTGCATCCAGCATAGCTGCTTTACCTGATGCGAACATGTCCACAGCTTGGAAATAAGAAAGCGTCGATACATTCTCAGGGAAAGCCCCAGCTGTCCGAAGATCATCGATCTTCTGATAAAATTTTATGAAATCAGGGTTATTGAACTTTTCTTTACCTGCCAAGATGTTATCAATCTTATCGAAATATCCATAGCGCGTAAGCATTCCGAGGAATGCCCAGGTGCTGAATGCATCTTTTGCGCCTTTGGCTATGGTAACGACATTATGACTTTTAAAGACCTTGGCTGCAGCAAGCAGTTCATCGTAAGTTTCCGGAACTTTCAACTTATATTGGTCGAATAATGCCTTGTTATACCATAAACCGGTTACCAACGCCTGATAGGGCAGACCGAACTGTTTGCCTCCATCCTGATAACCTTGAATCAGCTTCGGATCCATACTGGAAGCGATTTCATTGTTGTTTTTAATAAAATCAGTAAGATCAAGGAGCATTCCCGCTTTATTCATCTCTTTAGCAGGAGCCGGAAGCATCCAGAAAATATCCGGCAATTCATTCGCCTGAGCTGCCATCTTCATTTTCTTTACATGTGTATCCGTATCGTCTCCCTGTAAATCAACTTTGATGTTCGGGTACTTCTCTTGAAATTTTTGAACAATTCTATACATATAGGGCTCTTGATCCTTTACGTTAGCAACATGCATGGAAATAGACAGTGTCACCGGCTTTTGCGTATTGCTATTAACATCGGTAGTTGCTTTTGCACCGCCATCTGTGCTCTTTCCGCATCCTGTTAAACTCAGAACGACAAGAAGCGAAATGATGATAATCGACAATTTTTTCATTGTTCAGATCCCCCTATTAATTATTCTCCAAAATAGCAATTGTTGCCTTGCAATCTGAAGTCTAACCTTATAGTAAACGTTTACTATTCATTTGTATTTAGCAAAAATTATTTATTATTTATCACTTTTTGCTTTTGTGCTAAGATGTTAAAAATGACAATGGGGTGAAAAAAAAGTGATATTACATCAAATTTCGCCTTATATTCGCGTTGCTATGGATAATATCGAGGATGGTCCGTGGATCATTCAAGAAAGAGTTTTATTTGATTATGAACTGCTTTACATCATGGAGGGCAAGGTAGTCTGTACGATCGAGGATATCGTTTATGAGGGAGTACGCGGAGATATCTTTTTATTTCGCCCGAAGCAACGACATAAAATTATTAAAGTAGAAGGTGGCCGTCTTAGACAGCCACACATACATTTTGATTTTTTTTATACTGCTGATAGCGAGAAGGTCAAGGTTAGTTTTCGTCCTCAGGAGGAAATCAGTGCAGAGGAATATAATTGGTTCCGCAATGATATCATTGACCAGATGCCAGTCCCCTTGTCCAGCCATTTACGTTTGAAAAATCCAATCATGATTGAGAAAATGTTATTGGATATAATCTACGAGTACGAAACAAAGATGCCTTTTTATGAGGTCAAGGTAAAGGGCTTATTTATCCAATTGTGGATTCAACTCTTACGGGAAAATTACTGGAACCTCAATCCGCATCTTGAAACGAATATGCATTCCTTGATGCATGTTAAACAGTACCTCATGCACAATACAAACAAAAAAGTCAGTTTGGATGAAATTTCAAAAAATTCTGGAATTAGCAAACATTACTTAGTTCGTCTCTTTCAAAAAGCGTTTGGTATGAGTCCGATTCAATACCATAATTTAATGCGTGTGCACGCAGCGCGCCATTTGATCCAATTTACCACCGATCCGCTTTCCATCATCGCCGAGAAGATGGGCTTTCCCAACATTCATGCATTCAGCAGATTTTTTAAAATGGTAGAGGGGACACCGCCCTCTTTCTACCGTAGAAAAGGTTAGATAATTCGTCTTGTGAAGAGCCAATTATTTCTGCTCAGCCTTTTTCCAGGACTTTTGGAGCTCCTGCAGTAATTGATCGCGATTAAGCTGTTTGCCTACATAAGCTTGCATGGCATAGCCGAACTCTTCTCTTGCCCTCGAAGGAAATTTAAACCAGTTCCAGGTCAACGTTTTCTTCTCCTTTGTGTAACGAATAATATCGTCCACGAGTGGTCCTGAACGGTCCGTCTCTATATTTTTAAACGCAGAAATAAAATGGAATTGGTCCTTCATAAACGTTTTGCCTTGTTCCGATGAAACCATCCAGTTTAAGAATTTCTTGGCTTCTTTCTTTTTCTCCGGCGAAGATTCTTTATTTACAGCCCAGTTATTGGATACGCCCACCGGTAAGGCATCGTTTCTCGCGTCATCATTGATCGGAATGGGCAAAAAACCGATACTCATATTCGGCGTTATTTGATCAATCTTAGATTGAGCCCAATTCCCTTGTTTAAGGATCGCCGCTTTGCCAGTTGCAAACAAAGAGACTTCGGTATTATAGTCGGTCGTCAGAAAATCTTTATTACCATATTGAACGGTCAAATCCAGCATTCGAGTCAGATCTTCGAACTTTTTGTTCCCTTCGATGGATTGTGTCCCGTCGTTCAAAGCTTGAATAAAAGCGTCCGGATCGTCCTGCTGGGCAAAAGCAATATTCAACATGAGAATGAAAAACCAACTATCTGAATATCCGACTGCAAAAGGGGTAATACCTGCGGAATGCAGTTTTTCCGCCGCTGCCTTTAATTCGGAGAGCGTTTTTGGCAGTGTGTCGATACCAGCCTTTGCGAATAAATCCTTGTTATAGATAAAGCCGTAGCCTTCCAAATTTACAGGCATCCCGTAAATTTCCCCGTCCATTTTCATCGGCTCAAGAGCCTCATCAACCACATTTTTCACCCACGGCTGATCGGATAAATCCTCCAGATACCTTTTCCATGCCTTCGCTTCTTCGTAACCGCCGTTAGGGAAGATATCTGGACCTTTATTTGCCGCAAATCTTGCTTTCAATTCAGCAAGGTAGTTTGCCCCTCCGCCAAAGGTTAAAATATTCAGTTTAACATTCGGATTTTCCTTCTCGTATTCCTTTACCATCTGCTCGAATTCGGTGGAAATTTCCACTTTAGGATTAAGAACCTCCAAAGTGATGTTCTGATCAGCACGCTTTGTATCCATTTCCTTTACCGAACGATTGTCCGCCCCGCAAGCAGAAAGCGATAGGGTAAGCAACCCGGCTAAAATGTATTGAAAAACCTTGATTTTCATGATACCCCCTCGTTACATTGACAACTTTTATGAAGCAATCCCAATTCCGTTATTTCCCGGTTTCCCTCCTTATTCCGATATTCAAGAGGCGTCATGCCAACCATTCGTTTAAACAATTTCGAAAAGTAAGTTTCATCCTGGTACCCGAGCTTTAATGCTATCGAGTACATTTTCTCGTCCGTTTGGCTTAACCATTGTTTGGCTTGTTTTATTCTTAATTGAATAACGTAGTTGGATAGGTTCATCCCTATTTCTTGCTTGAATCGTCGCGAGATATGTTCGCGGCTCAGAAAGAACCGGGTTGACAGTTTGTCCAAACTTAACTCTTGCATATAATGTTCATTTACAAAAGTAACAATGTCATGCATTCGTCTGGCATCATCCAAATCCATCAAACGATGTATGGCTCTGAAGTTTTGCTCAGCCATTGCCCTTTGCGCAGATTGAAAAGATTGCGGGAGTTCTGTAAGCGAAGTCATTGGATGGCCGCTAACCAAACGAACGGGAATATCAATGTGTTGGGTAATCCATTCCTCTATCGGGAAGAATTGGCCGTGAACAGAAAGGATCACACAGACATTAGGGTCGTTCTGAAGAGCATAGGCATTCCCCCATTCCCGAGTAACCAGCTCATCCGTCAAATGCTGGAGGTAGGGATCCGAATGATGGGTTTGGTAAAAATAAATCAATGTAAGATCATATGCCTCCGCTTGCGGAAGAGACAGGGCAATTTCGTCAGAATCAAAAAGTTCCCCGTTACATGCCGAGGTAACCCCCTTGTTTAAGCGAAGCTTCTTAGCCTCCTCATAGACGCCCGGCTCTACATTGCTGCGTTCTTCCTCTTCTTTTCGCCAAGTTTCTACCGCTCTTGCAAGTGTTTCATTTAGCATTTCATTTTCGATAGGCTTCAACAAATAATCGAAGCTGCCGTGCTTAATCGCTTTACGCATGAAGGAATAGTCGTCAAACCCTGTAATCAAAATTACTTTTCCCGTATAGGAATTGGCATCCAACCACTCGATCAACTCAATCCCGTTCTTTTTGGGCATTTTCACGTCTGTCATGATGATTTCCGGACTTTCCAGATCAATCAACGCTTTTGCCTCTTCACCATTTCTCGCTTCCAAAATGTCGGTAATCCCATGTTTCTGCCACTGTCCCATAAAGCGAATAATTTTCCTTACATTGGTCTCATCATCGACGATAAGAGCTTTCATTACGTCATTCCTCCTTTAGGTAGAATGGAATCACCAGCTTCACGGAAAACCCTTGTCCCTGCATCGAATCAAGTAGGATTCCTGCGGTCGGATCATAATTAAGAACCAAGCGGTCATGAATGTTTTTCAAGCCGATATGCTGGGGCGAGTAGTTTCCTTCGTATACCGGCGTGTAGACTTTATTTTTTAATGCCGTCAGCTCATCATTCGTCATACTTCGGCCGTTATTTTCCACAACCAGATTCAAATATTCACCTCGCACTTCACCGTAAATACGCAAGTGAGCTTGTTCGAACCCCTCTTCATAACAGTGTTTAAAGAAGTTTTCAACGAGCGGCTGCAAAATCATACTCGGAACTGAAATATCAAGAATGTCCTCGGGTATGTCGATGGAATAGCTAAAATCAGTTTGAAAACGCTCCTCTTGAAGGTTCAAATATGCTCTTACATAATCCACTTCACTCCGAACTGTGGCCTGTTGATCCACACGAATGGAGTACCGCATCATTTTGGATAGGGAAACTACCAAATCGTATACTCTGGGAGATTCGCTCAATAAGGCAACCGCTCCAATGGATTGGAGAGAGTTGTATAAAAAGTGAGGATTAATCTGGGACTTTAGCGCCCTGTGCTGGTTCTTCCTGTTCTCAATCTCCAGCTTGTACTCACGGTCGATGTGCCGATTGATCCGGTTCATCATTTCCTTGATATGCCTTTCCAGATTGCCGATTTCATCTTCCCTCTTATCGTCAAACGGAGCATTCATGTTCCCTCCTTCAATGCTCAGCACTTTCCGGCTAAGCAGCTTGATCGGACGAGTAATCTTGTATGATATGATGGCTATCATGATTAAGCCCAGAACTCCCACGATTACACCGACGATGATGTTCGTGTAGGCGGTTTTCCTCACGTCATTAAATAAAAATTTGCTAGAGGTTATCTTAACAAAGTGCCATTGATTTAATGGTTCCGACAACGTTTTGGAAAAGATAATATCGCCATTCGAAAACTGAGCGCCTGCAGCCGACTGATTGATTTTCTCTTGTAATTCTTCCGGAACGACCTTGCCAATCATGGCTGCATCACTTGCATAGATGACGTGACCGTCCGAATCGGAAAGCAATACGGATTCTTTATTTTTTTGAAGAAAATGATTAGATATGCGAGCAAATTTGTCCAAATCGATGTCTATCGTGATGATACCGAGAAATTCTTTCGAAAGGGCGTCCAAGATTTTGTGATGAATCGTCAAAACCATCGTTTTGTCCGATGGGGGCATAATTGCTGTATTGTTATAATTTTCAATCTGATGTGGCGGTTCGATTAGAAAGTTCGAATCAGAGTTTATTAGCTTCTGAATAGAGGCTTGTTTCAATAAATCCGGCTGCCGCTTACGGGAACTTATCATCGCATTATAAACCGTAAACGAGTTTTTTCCTTCCTCGATGTATAACCGAACCTGCCTAATTTCGTTTCTCATCAGGTAAAAGGTTGTCATGCCTTTATAGATTTCAACCTGATTGAAATAAAGGGACCTTTCGAAGCCTTTTTCGAAAATCATGAACAAGTCAGGATTTCGGTATAAAATATACGGAAGATTAACGATGTCATCAAAGTATTGCTCCAGGTCTTCGGACGCCTGCTGTATTTGCTCGCGGCTGTTCTCAAGCTCATGCCGTTCCACATTCTCTTTCGTTTGCCGATAAATCAATAGCATGGACAGAAAATACGGTAGGATAATAAAAACAAGCAGCATGATCAATAAACGGCTTTGAATGCTTTTCATAAAAAATACTCCTTTTATTAAAAATCACCTTACTATTATTCTAACCTCTTAGCATTGTGATTTCTTTAGCCAATATCTGTAAAGGATTCGGTCTTTGTTAAAAAAATCAGTCCGTAGAAATGTTTCAATCAAAAAGGAGCTAAGATTTTCACGGACAGCCTTGGCGATCTGGCGGGAGGAGTAGATGCGCTGGGTGTAGGCGTAGATGATAACTTTGGTTAGCATTTTTAGGTTGATAACTGTCTCGTCCACCTCCAAGATAAGCAGCGTCAAAGATAGCATCGTCCAGCCGATTCACTGCTGCATTAACGATACGAACGAGGTGATTTTGAGGAATATCTTCTTCTAAATCCATTGGCAGGCAAAGTTGTTCCACGGTATATTGAATGTACAAAGAAAACGTCTCCTTTAGTAATGGTTGGTCGCACTTCCATTTACCAAAGAACGGTTTCTTTTTGTTACAAAAAATTGAGAGGGTGTCCCTCAAGTCATTTTTATGACTTTGGGGACACCCTCTTTTTTTGTTTCCTGGAATCTTGGGGAGAGAACCCTGAAGGTTCGCCCGCGAGCCAACTCTTTAAGACCTTTGATATTCTGGGACATTCGGATGGATATTCAGAACGAAATTCATAATTCCATTGGATTTTTCCAATGGAATCGACTCTCAGGCTTCGAAATTAGTGCTTCTATTGGAAAAAATCCAATGAAATTGACTTTTAGGCTGCAAATTCCCTACTTTCATTGGATTAATCCAATGGGAGTAGCAGGTGTTAGACGAAAATAAAGTCTTAGACTGCAGTTGTTGAGTTGACGCGGTGTCTGAGTTGAAAAATCGTCAGATATTAAAAATAAGTTTTAGACTAGCGCCCCATGACTACGAAGCCGTTAAGACAAAAAACAGATAATAAAGTATTAGACTGCGCGAGCTGCAGCTCGCGCACGGTTTCATCCAGGAGTGTGAGCAGCTGCACAACAACCTGGCTGCCGTGACTGCTTGCCTATCAGGTTACAACTTAATTATTCCAGTCTACAACTCTATTATGGTAGACGGTTTTTCTCAATTTCCGGGATCGATCTTGCAAGATTTCTCGTGGGGATTTCTGGTTATAACGGGCTTTTATATGCGTGGCATCTACGAAGATAGGCTTTTTTAGGGTATGAGAAACTGACTTGAGACCTATTCCTTTCACGTAAATACCTTTCAGATTGGTTCTTTATAATCAAATAATTAGCATTTATGGAAAATAATAGAATTTCATGATATAGTTACTTAGATCTTTAATTAATTAAAAAATAGAATTATTTACAAAATTACACTTTTGTAAGTAAACGTAATGGAGGAATCAAATTGAAAAGAAAGTATCTCAGAAATATTGCACTCTCTGTATCATGTGCAGCTATTGGTATTATTTCATTTACAACGTTTTCTTCTATTTCAAATGCAACGTATTACGGATGGAAATGGACTAATATTAGTTTTGATGGTAAAGTGGTGATCCGTGCAAACGATGATCACCTAAACTCCAGTTACAATGGTGCGACTTTCACAGGGGGATTAAATTTGTGGTCTAACAGTGGTGCAGATGTACACATGGAAGATGCAGATTACTCCACATCTAATGTTGATATGTATAGTGTGTCATCTTCACAATGGACTCTTAATGGCTGGGGCAATGGTACAGCATGGACACAACCCTACAGGAGTGATGGTACAGTCTGCGTAGGCTATCCAACTTCTGATATAGATTTAAAATGTGGCACGGGTACAACAGTAAATTATGCGGCTGTATACACTAATGATGGGAATATTATTACTTCTAGCAAAAGACAGGCAGTTGTAGCACATGAAATAGGTCATGCAATGGGACTAGCACATACTGCATTTATTTCTGAAGAAGCTAATTCTTTAATGACTAGCGCACTTGCTGGAGGATTGGTTCCATCTGCATATGATGTGAGTCAATTAAATAGTAGATACTAATAAAACGGAAGTGGAGGTGTACAAAGTGGATAAAAAAAGAATTGCTTTTGTAACTGCTGCATTGTCTTTATCGCTCGTTGTCGGTTCAGTTGCAGGATTAAACTGGGACAAAAAAAATAATCATTCAAGTCTAAGTGTGGAGTCATCTTTTAATAGTTTGGAAGAAGAATTCTGGAATGTTGATTTAATTGTTCGTGGAACTGTTTTAGATGAAGGTCAGACGTACAAGCAAGACTCAGGTGTTAATACAAAGGGAGATAATTCAATTGACATTACCCCTTCTACCATTCAAATTAGTGAGGTTTTATATGGCACCGAGGCAAATGGCACTATAACATATTTGCAACATGGGTCTTCAAAAGATATTGAAGCAAAAAATAAATTTTTAAAGAAGTCAGAAGAAGTTATATTAATACTAGACAAGACCGAGGATGGAAAATACTGGTCATACAATTTTGATGATGGTATTTGGAAAGTGAAAAATGGAAAAGTTGAATCAAATACTCTATCTAAACTGTTAAATTCTCAACCGGGAAATAGTCAGGACTTAGATAAGTTTATCGAAAAAATTAAAAAAGCAGCAAAGAATAAGAAGAAAGAAGCGAATGAGTAAAAATAAACCGTCATCTTGTCAGTGAATGGCAGGTTAGAATTAGTTGTCTCTAATTCGTGCATTGTGTGTATCTTTTATTGATGAGGTTGAGGAATTCTTTATGTGATTCCTGAGACTGTGTAAACTAGACCGCCCAACGCTTCCGACGTTTGGTGGTCTTTGTTGACGCTTGTGTAACTAGAATAAAAAGTAGACACCTCGTTAACAGATTTAAGCGTTAGAGATAATAAAGTCCTATGACCATGAGGGCTCTCTATAAAGGGAAAACTTTAAATATAGCCGCTAAACTTCGTTAGCTTTAACGCTAACTCCAGTCTAATACTTTATTTTCCAAGTCTAATACTTTATTTTTCAGTCTAATGGTTTATTTTCTTTTAACAGCAGGCAGACTGCAATAATTCACTAAATGGGAGCTAAATTTTCCAAATATGACTTTTGGGACAGCCCCTTTTTTCCTACTTGATATCCCCTCGTTTTCAAAAGTGGCAGCCGAAAGGTACTCACTCCACTTTCCTGCCTTCCGGCCGATGCTCCGGCTGCTCTTCCACGATGGTTCCGTCATTCTGACGAATCCACGTTTCGAACCGGCGCTCACCCTCATTCAGTCGAATGACTCTCGCTCCTGTAGGCAGCAAGTCATGACGGACACCATCTACATAGCTTACATATCTCGTCGAACGTCCGTAGCAAAGACGAATACCATGTAGTGTTCCCCAAAAATCGTTGCCATGGTCATGACCGACAAACGTCCCCATTACATCGCCCATCTCCACCATTGCTGCAAACATACCTGAATTAATCGCAGGAGTAGAGCAGCAAGAGTCATAACGATGCCCATAACATACTTGAAAATCCCATACGTCATTGTACTCTGGTATTGGAATGTGGAAGAAGGCAAGCGCAGGCAGCGGTTGATCATCGTTTCGCCTTGTCAGCTCTCGCGACATGCCCACATACCAATTGATTTGATCTCTGCGAATCCAGTCATATCCGCCTACCCGATCACCGATTGAAGAATAGTCGCCGCTATCCACGAAATACAGCGCTGCCGCGGTTTCATCGGACTTACCCGCCACAGTTATAACAAAGTTCCCAGCCCCGTTAACGCCTTCTGGATCCGGTTCTGCCACACAATATTCATGCTGCAATTGCAGCTCATGCATCGTTTTCCTAGGCACTTCACCCTCCGAGTCGTGATTGCCGAACACGGCCGCCCATGGAATGCAGCTCATCTCTGCTACATCAACGGCTTGGCGGAACGATTGAATCGGATCTCTCGCCCGGTTACTTGCGATTACATCACCGGCAAACACAATGAGATCGGGTTTCTCGGCTTCGATGATTCGTTCCATAAGCGCTCTTGTCTCTGAATCATACTTCGGTGTTTCCGGGTCATAATCAAATTCATCGAGAAATTCCACATCGGAAAATTGTACGATGACAAACGTACCATCGTCTCGAAATTTTAGTCGTTTTTTCATAACTCCACCGCCTATGCTCCATCGAATGTAAATTCTCTCATATTGACCACTCTTCGATCTAGCCTTGACCGCTCCGCAGCAAAAGCCATCAGGTGGCTCTGCACCGAATGAGCTGCAGAAGTTAACCCATTTCCTTGCCCGCCCTGCTGAACGAGCTTAACAAAATCACGGATCAGGCCGAAGTCACCGCCTCCGTGACCAATATGCCCTCCAGGTGTTTCAAGTGAGATTTGCTTTGTCGTACCTGTTTCAAAATCAATGACTTCAATCTCATTTTTTTCCATGGCAGCGCGAATTTCGCCTTTTGTTCCCATCAGCTTGAGGGTTCGACTGCAGTCATTCGTAAATGCGCTCATCGTAAAAGCAGCCGTCACTCCATTAGCAAACTCCATATTGACGACTTGATGGTCAACTACATCATTGTCGCAATGGTACACGCATTTCCCGTATGGCCCCTCTTGCAGCGCTTTCGTTCGGGCTTCCAAGCTAAGATCATCACTGATCG
Organism: Paenibacillus germinis; assembly: GCF_013141785.1. Classification (NCBI taxonomy): domain Bacteria; kingdom Bacillati; phylum Bacillota; class Bacilli; order Caryophanales; family Paenibacillaceae; genus Paenibacillus; species Paenibacillus germinis. The sequence continues at coordinate 15,303 of NZ_WHOC01000161.1, read as the reverse complement.
CTGAAGTAGGCCAGTGTATATTATCCGTAAGATACACTTTAGGCGCATAGTATGGACATGTATCCGAGACTGGGCATCCGTCCAAGCATCGCTGCGGTGCTCCCTTCGGGGCATTTTCCATTTTAAAGTGAGACAACGATCCGAAAGATGATACATGGGTGCAATCTGCCCCTGCTAACCAAAGAATAATATCCAGGTCATGACAGGATTTGGCCAAAATCATCGGACTCGATTCGGCGGCTTTGCGCCAATTGCCTCTGACAAAGCTGTGCGCCTGATGCCAATAAGCCACATTCTCATTATGTTGAATGGACATAAGCTGCCCAATCGCTCCCTCGTTCAACAACGTTTTGATTGTTCCGAAGAAATCCGTATAGCGAAGAACATGACAAATTGAAAATACTCGCCCATATTGTTCCGAACGCTCACCCATACGGATACATTCCAGCGGATCGGGGGACATCGGTTTTTCGAGTAGTACGTGATATCCCGCTTCCAATGCTTTCATCGTCGGTTCATAGTGCATGTTGTCCTGCGTACAAATAAGCACGGCATCCGCCAATTTAGGTCTGGCCAATAAATCCTCCCAGCTCTCAAAACACATCTCATCAGACAATCCGTGCAGCGATTTAAACTTTTGGCTTCTCTGCTGGTTCGGTTCTGCAACGGCAACTACCTGCAGCTCATCCGGATGTTCAAGCGCATATCCCGTATAATTGACTCCTCTTTGTCCAGCTCCGATTAATGCAATTGTAATTTTCCCCATTGTCTATCCCGCCTTATTTTTATTCCTTCACACTGCCTACTGTCATACCTTTGATAAAAAATCTTTGTACGAACGGGTAAACCATGAGAATCGGCAGCGCACCCATGAAAATCTGCGCAGTTCGGAGCGTTTTCTCGCTGAGATTCTCCAGCTGTTTGAGCTGATCGACATTAACGGACTGCATTTGTGCATTCATGGCTGTTATTAAGGTGGAAAGATATGTTTGCAGCGGATATTTGTCCGGCGAGTTCATATAGAGAATGCCATCAAACCATGAATTCCAGTGCCCTATAATGGTAAAAAGCCCAATGGTTGCGATCGCCGGCAACGATACAGGCAAATATATTTTCCACAGCAAAGTCCAATGATTGGCTCCGTCGATCGTAGCCGCCTCTTCCATTTCTTTCGGAATGCCTCGGAAGAAGTTCAGCATCATAATCATATTCCATACATTCAGTGCTCCAGGCAAAATAAGCGCCCAAATCGTATTAATCAGCCCGGTCGATTTCACGATCATATACGTCGGAATAAGTCCTCCGCCCAAAAAAATCGTAATCGCAAAAAACCACACATAGACAGTTCGGGAGCGAAACTGCTCCGTTTCTTTGGCAAGCGGATAAGCAGTAATGAAAATTAGAAACATGTTGATTGCCGTTCCGAGCACGACCCTCTCCAGCGAAACACGAAGAGACCTAATAAATTCCACCTTATGTCCGAGATAAACGTAAGCATCGAGTGTAAATCCGATCGGCAGCAGCTTAACTTCGCCAGCCATCGCCGCCGTATTGGAACTTAACGATACGGCCAAAAGGTGAATGAACGGCACGATCCCTATAATTGTTATGAATGTCAGTACCAAAGCATTCATCACGACGAAAAGCTTTCTGCTTAGCGATGGTTTATAAACCATATGAAATCCCCCAGCCATCTAAAATATTCGGTAATTGCTGAATTTGTACGCAAGGTAGTACGATAACGATACCAAACCGACAGAAATGCCTGACTTAAACAACCCCACTGCCGCTGCAGGCGCAAACTGTTGACTGAATAGGCCTAGCCTGTAAGTGAACGTGTCAATAATATCAGCACCCTGATAAACGGTTGGATTATACATGATCAAGATTTGATCAAACCCTGCGTTCAATACATTACCCAGACTTAAAGTGCTCATTAAAATAATGATGGGCATCATGCCCGGCAATGTGATATGGATCATTTGTTTCCATTTGCCAGCGCCATCTACTTCTGCAGCCTCGTAAAGACTTGCATTGATGCCTGTGATGGCAGCCAGAAAAATGATCATATTGTAGCCCATACCTTTCCAAACATCTGAGCCGACCATGATGGCTCGAAACCAATTGTTGCTGCCCATGAACATAATCGGTTCCAGACCAAAGCTTGAAATGATGTCGTTAACCGGGCCCCTCAATGAAAATAACTCAAGAATGACCCCGCCCAGTACGGTCCACGCGAGAAAAAACGGTAAAAAAATGCTTGTTTGGATCATTCGCTGAAACCACTTCTTTGTAATCTCATTCAGTAGAAGCGCCAATACGAGCGGAACGAGTAAGGAAAAGGCAATTTTTAAAGATGAAATGAGTATCGTATTCCACATGACCTGATGAAAGTCCGGCAGATTGAATACATATTTAAAGTTTTTGAACCCGACCCATTTCGATTTAAAAAAACCAAGCACCGGTTCAAATTTTTGAAAAGCCATCACGACTCCCAGTATAGGGCCGTAAGCATATACAAGTGTCACCAACACGCCAGGCAGCAGCATCAGATGCAGCGGCATTTCTGTTTTTATTCTCAACTGTGAAGCCTCCAATCGCACACAAATTCAAACGTCCCATTTTAAAAAAATGGGGGAGAGATTGTAACAAACTCTCTCTCCCCCGTTCTATGGTTCACCTTATTTTACGGCATTCTTCGTGTACCACTCGTTTACTTCCTTCGTAATATCGTCTCCGCCAAGCTTCTTCCAGCTCTCTACGTATTTGTCGAATTCGCTTATAGGTGCACCCATAATGATTTTTGTATACGTTTCGTCGAGAAGTTTATCAAGCTGCGCTCCCTTTTCTACCTGTGTTTCCGTCGGAACACCGTAGAACTCGTTGAAGAACACTTGCTTGCTGTCACGAATTTGGCGCGTTATGCCCCAACCGCCATTTTTGTCTGCACGGCTGTAGTATTGACCCCAATTTGAACCTTTGGTTGCGTTCTTCGTATCGCCTGCAAGGAACTCCTTAGTTGCCTTAAACACGTCCGCGACATTTTTATAATTATCATCATCAAGCGTAATCGCCTCTTGCTTCGCATCCAAGGCCTTGTTAACCTCTGTGTAAATGGTTTCAATTTGAGCAGGGTTGTAGATTCTAGGCACGAACCAATTGTAAACATACCCGTTTTCCGCTTTGTTTTTCTCCAGATACTGTTTTTTGCCCATTTCGAGGTAGAAGTTAATCATCTTAATCGCAGCTTCCGGATTTTTCGCTTTTTTGTTAACAGCAATAATGTGACTCATCCGCACTTTGCCTACCATCGATTTCCCTGGCTGACCATCCAGCGATGGAATTTGATAAGCTTCCCACTCTGCATTTGGATCCTTATCCTTGTTAATATTGAGCGGCCAGTTCGGGTACCACCATTCACCGTACGAAATACCGACCCTGCCGGCAACAATATCTTCCACAACCTTGTTCTCGTCTTTCAGCGCAAATTCCTTATCAATAAGCCCTTTTTGATACCAAGACTGCAGCTTAGCCAAGGCATTTTTCGTTTCAGGCTGGATTTCACCTGCTGCAAGCTTGCCGTCTTTTCCTTTGAGCCAAGATTTTGGAGCCGTACCATAGCCGTTGAAAACACCCCTCGCATCAAATCCCCAACCAATGAGGGCTTTCTGCATCGCAATGCCATATCGATCATTTTTACCGGTTTTGCCAGGGTCATTTTTGACAAAGGCATCCGCTATTTTTTCCAAATCGTCAATGGTTTTCGGAGGCTGCAGATTAAGGTTGTTCAGCCAATCCTTCCGAATCCACAATAGCTGTGTCGATAAATACGGATCCTCGAAACCAGGAATACCCAACAGTTTGCCATCGGTTGTTGTGGTCTTCATAGCAAACCCGCCATCCACCTGCATATAATTCTTTAAAGCGGGAGATGCATATTTACTATAAGCATCCGTCAGATCTGCAAGCATGCCCTGACTTTTCAATTTCTCAAATTGCAGCGCATCCAAATCCAAGATGTCAGGCAAATCTGCGGAAGCAACAGCAAGAGAAAACTTTTGCTCGTATTGTTCTGTCGGTACGCTCCACAAGTATTTCAGATCAATATTCAGCATTTCTTTCAAATCTTTCAGATAGGCATTCTGATCGGGTGTAATTCCCTTTGGCGTTTTCGGGTCTTCTGGAGGACGGAAACCTAGCACTTCGGTAACGGTGACCGGTTGAGCGTATTTCCCCAATGGATCTACGGTTTCGTTTTTTTGGGTATTGGAAGTTTGCTGCGGCGCACTCGTAGAGCTTGAAGCGCTTTCATTATTGCTGCAAGCCGCTAACGATGCAACCATCAGTGTAGTCATGAGAACAGAACTGACATGCTTTCTTTTCATGTTTTACCCCCCATATTTTCGCAAATTGAGAACTAGCGTTGTTAACGAACTATGGTAAAGGCTCGAGCTTTACACTATTTATTGTAATGCTGGGGGACGAATATTCGCTATAATAAACTATTTACATCGTTCTGTTTTGTTTACTTCCTCGTTTTATGAATGATAGTATCCCTAAATTCCTGTGGTGACACCTCTTTCATTTTCCGAAAAAATGCCGTGAAGTAGGAAGGAGATTCAAATCCCAATTTCAAAGCAATTTCATTGATTTTCACCTGCATGTCCTCTAGCATGCTCACCGCTGCTTCCGCTTTGGCTGAATTGATGTAGTCGGAAAGATTGCGCCCTGTTAGCTGCTTATAAAAACGTGAAAGATACGAAGGATTAAAATAAACCACTTCAGCGATTCTCGCAAGAGAAAGATCTCCACCCAAGTTTTCGTTTATGAACCTATGAATTCGCTCAACTAACAAATTTTCACCCTTGTCAACTTGCTCTTTCTTCTCCATGCATATCTGTTTGCCAAGCTCTATATAAAAGGCTTCCGTTGTTAGCCAATCACCGGGAATGTCCATCATGGCAAAATTTTCGAAATGCCTATGATCCTTGATTCTTTCCGTAATATTTTGCCCATTGATATAGGCTAAGAAGACAAGTACGAACATATAGTACCTTTCAAGTCCGACAAGATAATTTTGACCCATATCCACTTTCAAACTGCTGATCAGATCCCTACAAACGATTTCTGCTTGCTGCTCGTCCCCTTCATCCAGCCTTTTTTCAAGCAATCGCAGTTTTTTGTTGAATTCATCCGAGTAAGCGGAAACCTTCGCCGGTTCCAATTTGAAAAACCCGTTCGTCATACCGAGGTCCATAATCGTCATTTTGAGCCCAGCTGCGGATCTTTTCCTAATCATTGCTTTCATAAGTTCAAATTCCTTATGAATGCTGTCCCATTCGACTGCTCCCCTTGAAATGATGAAAGAAACGTCTAATTGAAGCAGATCGCGGCACGCATTTTGAACCGATTCAAGTACTCCTTTTAAATAGGTGACTAGGCCTCCCCAATCGATCGCATCGTCTTCACTTCGAAACCTGTCCGTATCGGAATTCAGCTGAATGAACCAAACAATTGTCGAATTTTCATACACTATATCTTCGTTTATCATCGAGGAAGGCAAGTATTGCTCAACTAAGTTCCTAACGGAATAAAGCGCATTTCGTTTATTGGCATACGACATGCCTTCCGGCCAACAGTCCATTTTGCCAACAAGCATCAATACAGGGGAATCCCCCTTCAGCTTTAATTCTTGTCCCGCAAATAGGTCTTCGGATAAAAGATCGGCTGCATTTTCGCCTAAAAGTAAAGCTTCGAACATTTCTTTATTCAATAGCGGTGCCATGACCAGCATTTGCTTCCGGGCCTTATCAACAAGATCATTGTTCGTGAGCTCATCCTCTATTTTCCTTAACGCATTAGTAACCGCACCGATGACAACCTTATCTTCTTCGGTTTTCAGAATATAGCTTTCCACATTTTTTTGAATGGCTGTGTACACATAGTCAAACTCGTTGTGCCCCGTCAAAAAAATAATTTTGCAGGAAGGCCAGTAAAATAAAATCTCATCCATCAACTGCAATCCGTTTTTCTCTGGCATGCGAATATCGCTGAGAACTACATCAATCTTCGTCTTTTTGATAATTCCAATCGCCTCAAACGCTGAATATGCCTTACATATGTCGAGATCGAGTTCCTCTCTTTCCTGAAACATCTGTACAAGCCCTTCGACAATTGCCGGCTCGTCGTCAACAATTAAAAGTCTATGCATCGCTGCCGCCCCCATAATTGAATTGAATGATGATTTCTGCTTTCAGTCCCCCATATTCACTTCGGGATACAAATAGCCCGCTCTCCTCGCCATACTTCAGTCGGATTCGATTACAAACATTGATGATGCCTGTTTTTTCAAGCAAATTGAAGGAATTGGCGAGTCTCTCTTCCAGGGAATGAATAAACTCATCCGTAATTTTATTTCCGTCATCTTCCACACATATGCACAATCTATGATTCTCACAAGTAACTGTGATATGGATACTGCCGCCTTTGCGTTCGTTCTCAAAAGCATGTTCAAACGTATTTTCGATTATCGGCTGCAGGATCAGACGCGGCACCATGAGATGTTTGCACGCATCCGGAATTTCCTCCGCAACGACTTGAATCCGATTGGAGAATCTAATACGTTGGATTTCCACATAATCCATGGCATGTCGATACTCCTTTGCGAACGGTACCTCATCTTCTCCGCTTCTTGTAACAAACTGATAATAACTGCCCAGCTTCTGAGCAAATGTGGCAACCGTTTCGTAATCTTTGGCCTTACACATCATGTAAATATTGAAAAATCCATTGTATAGAAAATGAGGATTGATCTGCGATTGCAATTGCTTTAATTCGGAATGCTGCAGCGCTATTTTTTGTTCATAATTTTGTTGAATCGATTGCTTAAGCTTGTCTATCATCTTATCAAAGCTTCTATACAGGTAACCGAACTCAATGTCATTTTTCGGCCTTATCGAAATGTTCAGGTTATCCGTTTCCAGCGTTTTGAACGCCGCAATCAACTCTTTCAGCGGATTATGAATCATCATTTTGACTGAAAATGAAAAAACAAGAATGATGGCCATCGAGACCAAGGACATAATGATTAACCAAACATTGAATCTCTTGAGAGACCCTGTGAGCTCATTTTGATTTACATAGGAAAAAAGTGTTAGTCCGAGCGTACTTATTCGGTTGTAGGCGACCCAGTAGCTTTGATCTCCGACTTTAAGGACATTACTGTCCAAGGTTTTGTAATTCTGCTCTTTAGAAACGGTATTGTATATACTTTTGACAATGGCATCTTCATGCTTAGGTGATATATCGAAACTAAACGTTTCATTTGTGAGAACAGCACCCGCATCGCCATAATTTCCTACTAGTTGATTCAGTGTCTTTTCCAATTTTTGGACGGATAGCTCCAAATAGACGATGACACTTGAATTGTTTGCAAACTCGATAAAAAACAATCGGCCATTGCTGTAGTATAAGGATGGTTTGGGTGAATATTTAAAGAACTTTTCAATCACCTCATACTCCTGATTCGGCAGCTCAGTGATTCCGCTTTGCGTAGAGATCGTTCTACCGAATGATTTCAAATATACCCCGGTATTGAGCAAATACACACTGGAGTTCTGTATGGTGGCCAATCGTTCCTTTACCCTTTTAACGAGTTGGATTTCTTCATAGTCATCAAGTGTGCCTGATAGAAAGTTTAGCTTCTGGAGATCGGAATCGTTGATAACCTGCAGCTGCTGGTTTCGGATGAAAGAGATTTGATCATCTAACTGGTTCGAGTAAAATTGTACTTTGGATTGGATTGAATTCGAAAATTCCTGTTTGATAAAGGATTGACCCATCATATTCATCAACAGATTTACTAGGTAGACAGGAATAATCAATGCGGTGAACACGATAATGACTTTTTGAAAAACGTACAATTTGGGCAGCTTAGTTGTTTTTTTCACATTTCCTCCCTGTTGGACCGTTCATAGTTCAATCACCTCTCATCATATCAAAAAAATTTGTGAAAGCGTCTACCTTTTCACCTAGGCGAGCTAATCCAAGTTATCCACGCGTACCTCAGTTAAATGATGTTGTAAAAAGTACAACAATTGCTGTCCAAATCTCACTCCTCTCCCTTCGTTGTTGCATAACGTACAACAATTTCGCCCCATACAGGCGTTTTTGCAACAAATGGACTCAAAATGTTGTACAATCTGCAACTTCAAGTGGCAAAATAGCCTTTTGGCGTGTGAATTGTTGTAGGAAATACAACATTGATAAACTCTATTGCCCATCTTCCCTCACGAAAGCTGAATGACTCTAAAATCGGAAACTTGCCATTCTAATTGGTTTATATACAAAAAAAGAATGCAGGACCCCAATGAAGTGGTCTTGCATTCTTTACTTTTATAGCCCAGATCTTAGTCTTCCAGCGAAAACTCCCGATCATAAGTTTCTTCTTCCCATAGCTGCTCCAGCTCAGATTCTTGACTCCACTGAATCGTGAATAGCCAGCCCTTATCATAGGGGGATTCGTGAATCAGCATTACCGCTCTTTCCAGCAGCCGATTGACTGATGTTATTTTGCCGGATAAAGGGGCTAGCAGATCGTTTTCATCGTCCGCTGCAGTCTCAACAGAGCCAATGAATTCCCCCTTGCTCACATGAGTATCCTGATCTGGGAGCTCGATAAAAACAATCATTCCCAGCTCGCTGATCCCGTACTCCGTTAACCCGACAACAGCTTTTTCCCCGTCGAGCCTGATCCAGTAGTGATCTCTTGTATATTTCAAATTCGTCGGAACCGTCATGTCCGCTCTCCTTCATGAAGAAAAGCTCCCCTGCTCGCATTCGCATGCCAACCAGAGGAGCTTCTCTATGTATTCAAAAGCTTATTTTACAACCAGGTTTTTGTCGCCTGGTTTCCAGTTCATTGGGCACAATCCGCCGGATTGAAGCGCTTGAAGCACACGAAGTGTTTCTTCTACGCTGCGGCCTACGTCGTTGTGGTTAACAACTTCGTATTTCAATTCGCCTTCTGGATCGATGATGAACAGACCGCGAAGCGCGATACCTTCTTCTTCGATCAGAACGCCGTAGTCACGTGCTACGGATTTCGTGATGTCAGCAGCAAGTGGGAATTCCAATTTGCCAAGACCATTATCGTTGATTGGAGTATTGATCCAAGCTTTGTGTGTGTGGATACTGTCGATGGAAACACCAAGAATCTCAGTGTCCAATTCTTTGAATTGAGCAGCAGCATGACTAAGTGCTGTGATTTCTGTTGGACAAACGAATGTGAAGTCCAATGGGTAGAAGAATAATACTAACCATTTTCCTTTGTAATCAGACAAAGAAACTTTACCAAATTCTTTACCGTCACCTGTAGCGGTCTCCATTGTAAAATCTGGAGCTTGTTTACCAACTAAACGCTCTGCCATGGGTATGATTCCTCCTCAAATCTATCTTATTCGTATAAAATGGTAACATCCGACTAGATGAAAGTCAATAATTAGATCGGATACTATATAATAATTATTATAATATATGAAGACCTGATGAACATGAACGATTTCGCTTCCCTATGTACGCTTTTGGATGCCCTGATCCCCTTCATTGAGGTTAAAAAAATCAATTTACAAGCAGTAGGGGCTGTCCCAAATGTCATAGATAGATGACTTTTGGGACAGCCCCTGCTAATCCTTGAAATAAACCGTTCCTACGAACCGGCTCTGCCAAATGATAGGCTTAATGTGCGCCTAGGTAGGCTTTGACGATGTTGTCGTTGCTGCGAAGTGCTTCCGAGCTTTCTTCCATTGTAATGTTGCCCGTCTCCAACACGTAACCCCGGTGGGCTAGTTTGAGTGCAGCCTTGGCATTCTGCTCTACCAGCAAGATCGTTGTCTTGTTCTGTTCGTTAATGTTTTTAATGATCTTCATGATTTCAATGACGATAATGGGAGCTAGCCCCATGGACGGCTCGTCGAGCATTAGCAGCTTCGGCTCGGCCATCAGCGCCCTGCCGATCGCAAGCATCTGCTGCTCGCCTCCGCTTAACGTACCAGCCATTTGTTTATGACGCTCTGCTAATCGAGGGAACATGTCGAAAACCATGGCGATTTTTTGCGCCGTCTTTGATTTGGCGCCTTTTTTGGTAAACGCGCCGAGCTCCAAGTTTTCCGTTACTGTCAGCGCGGCAAAAACGCGTCTGCCTTCCGGAACATGGATCAAACCTTTTTCCACGATGGCATGCGCATCGGTCGTCGTGATGTTCTCGCCGCCAAACGACACCGAACCTTCCGAAGGACGGATAAGACCGGAAATCGTTTTTAGGATCGTGCTCTTACCGGCTCCGTTAGCGCCGAGCAGAGCAACAATTTCACCTTGTTTCACGGTAAGGGATACGCCCTTAACCGCCTGAATTTTACCGTAGTACGTCTTCAGGCCGTTCACTTCAAGCAGATTCATCGGTTTCATCCTCCTTTCCGAGATAGGCTTCGATAACGAGCGGGTTATTTAATACCTCATCCGGCGTTCCTTCCGCGAGCTTTTGTCCATAGTTAAGAACGAGAACCCGCTCGGACACTTTATTGATAAGCCCCATATCGTGCTCGATCAGCACCACAGAAATCTTGTAAGTTCGGCGTATTCGACCGATTAGATCGATCAAATCCTGCTTTTCAGTAAAGTTGAAGCCTGCTGCCGGTTCATCCAGGAATAGGACTTTCGGCTGAATGGCTAGCGCCCGGGCAATTTCCAAATATCGCTGCGCCCCGTATGGCAAGTTTTTGGCTCGGCGGTTTCTGTACTTGTCAATGCCAACAAACCGGATGCATTCTTCCGCGACACTCAGGATCGTTTCTTCTTCCAGCCGCTGCGCTTTCGTATGAAACAAGGCGCCATAGAGGCCCTGCTTCGTTCGAGAATGCATCCCGGCCATGACGTTCTCGAGAACCGTCAAATTCGGGAATACCCTGAGGTTTTGAAACGTTCGCGCCATGCCTTGCGCTGTAATCTGATGCGGCTGCTTTCCGACGATATTCGTGCCATTAAATACGATTTCCCCGCGCGTCGGTCGGTAAAAGCCAGAGAGCATATTGAACAGCGACGTTTTACCTGCACCGTTCGGTCCGATTACGCTCATCACGGTTTCATTTGGAATGTCGAAACTCAAATTGTTCACGGCTGTCAATCCGCCGAACTGCAGATGCAAATTTTTGACTTGGATAATCGGCATAAAGGGTTTCACCTCCGGTTACTCATCAGTATCTTCTTTGTCGGGGACGAGCCCTTTAGGACGGAAAATCATTAAAATTACAAGCGCGACGCCGAATACTAGGTAACGGTAACGATCGACGCCGATGTTCAAATGAACGACTTTGTCGAAATCCCGAAGCAATTCCGGTATGACGATAACAAGAACGGCTCCGATAATAACACCTGATACTCGGCCTACTCCGCCGAGAATGACGGCGAGCAAAATCATCGTCGATTGCATGAAGCTGAAGCTTTCCGGCGCGATCGCAGTCATCTTGACAGCAAAGATGGAACCGGCCAGGCCACCGAGCATAGCGCCCATCGAGTAAGCAGCAAGTTTCGATCGCGTGCGGTTGATACCCATTGCTTCCGCTGCATCTTCATCTTCACGGATATAAGCCCAGGAACGACCAATTCGCGAATTTTTCAAACGCAAGGATACGAAGATGACGATCAGCATAAGCGCGAGGATTGCCCAGAACGAATAGCTTAAATTGTTGATCGTTACGCCACCAAACTGCACCGGAGCCGGAAACGGGCTCATAATGCCGTAAATACCGGAGGCGCTTCCTGTAAAATCGAGATTTTTGGCAGAGATGCGAACAATTTCGCCGAACCCTAGTGTAACGATGGCCAAGTAGTCGCTGCGCAAACGAAGCGTCGGAGCTCCAACAAGAATGCCGGCTAAGGCCGCCAAAGCGCCACCTATTAGCATCGTAGGCCAGAAATTCATATGAAACTGGGTCATCAGTATGCCTGTTGTGTACGCTCCTACTGCGAAGAAGGCGGAGTACCCGAGATCGAGCAGTCCAGCATAACCGACGACGATATTCAGCCCGAGTCCAAGACAAATGTAAAACACGGCCAGAAACCCAACGTCAAGCCAGTAGTTGCCTGCGTAGAACGGAAATAACGCCGCGGCAACGAGTAGCATCCCAAGCAGTAAGGGCTTGCGCTTCTCCAGTAATTTCGGTTTAGCAACGGTATGGTGTATCGTTTTCTCCATCATCTACATCCTTTCCGTCACTTTTTTTCCAAGCATGCCGGTTGGTTTCAAGACTAGCAATAAAATGAGAATAATAAAGGCAAATACGTCCTTCCACTCGCTTCCGAGCGCATATGTCCCGAATGTTTCCAGAAGTCCAAGTACAAGACCGCCTAGCATGGCACCCGGAATGCTGCCGATTCCGCCGATGACTGCTGCAGTAAACGCTTTCAGTCCAAAAATGAAACCCATCATAAAGGTGATGGTACCGTAATAAGTTGCGTTCATCATACCTGCCGAGGCTGCGAGAGATGAGCCTACAAAGAACGTAAGCGCAATTACGCGTCTCACATTGATGCCCATCAAGCTGCAAGCCGTCTGGTCAAGGGCGATTGCCCGCATCGCCTTCCCATAAATGGTTTTGTGGATAAACAGCTGCAGTCCAACCATGAGTAGGAGCGAGATGGTGATGATCCCGATTTGCGTATAAGTGATTTGCGCACCCAACAATTGAAAACCTGCCGTCGGGAGCGTAATCGGCATAATATGCGGCTTGGAGCCGAATGCTGCCATCACGCCGTTTTCAAGAACAAGCGACATGCCTACCGCGGTAATAAGAATGGACAGCTTCGGTGCCTTCAAGAGAGGACGGTAAGCAATCCGTTCAATACCCATCCCAAGAAATCCGGTTACAATCATTGAAATGACAAAGGCAGCCACTAATCCTAGCACGCTTCCTCCCACGCCGGTAAGCTTCGCAAGCACGGTATAGCCAACGAAAGCGCCAGCCATGAACACGTCGCCATGGGCAAAGTTCAGCAATTTGATAATGCCGTAAACCATGGAATAGCCCAGAGCTATTAAAGAGTAGAACGAGCCGATGATGAGCGCGTTGATCAACTGTTGAATAAACAAGTCAGTCGTTATTTGCAAGGCGGGCACTCCTATTCCTGTTAGAGTGGCGTACGGCGCCTTCTGGCACCGCACCACTCCAAAATTGTTTGAAATCTCTATTATTCGGCTTTCAAAAAGCTGCCGTTCTTGATTTGCAACATCACGAAGTTCGATTTTTTTAGCGTACCGTTGTCGTTAAAGGCTGTTTGATCAGAATTCAGAGTCTTAAGTTCCGTTTTCTTCAAAGCAGCTGCGATTGCGGCTTTGTCCGTGGAACCCGCACGTTTGATCGCATCGGCCATAATGTTCATACCGTCATATTCAAGTGCGGAGTAAGGACCTGGCTCCTGGTTGAATTTCGCTTTGTATTCATCCGTAAACTTCTTCGCTTCTGGCAGCAAATCTGCCGTTGGCGGCGTTGTGATAAAAGCTCCTTCAACCGCGCCTTTGCCGGCGATCTCGACGATTGTTTTATCGTTTGCTCCGTCACCTACGCCGATAATTCCGCTAACGCCCTGCTGCTTGAACTGTTTGATAAACAATCCGCCTGCTTTATAGTAAGCAGTCCAATACGTTGCATCCGGCTGAGCTTGCTTCAGCTTGGAAACAAGCGGGGAGAAGTCTGTTTCATCCGGATTGATCGCGTCATAGACGACGACTTGTCCGCCTGCAGCAGTAACTGCCGCTTTCGTACGTTCGGCTAAATCTTTTGCATAACCGGAATTATCGTGGATGATGGCGATTTTTTTCGCGTTTTTCTTTTTCATCATGTAATCGGTTGCAATCTCAGCTTGGTGAAGAGTCGTACCGTTGATCATGAATATTTCCGGGAACTTCTGATCAGATATTTTCATCGAGTTCGCAGCGGTAATGACCATCGGAATTCCGCTTTGATGGTAAACGCCTGTTGCCGGAATCGTTGCCCCGGAGCAATAACCGCCTACAATTGCGGTAACACCTTGAGACACCAGTTTGTTAGCTGCCGCCGTCGCGGTTTGTGGATCACAAGCGTCATCTTCAGCAGCCAGTTTGATCTTTTTGCCGTTGATACCGCCTGTCCCATTGATTTTCTCTACAGCGAGTTCAGCGGCTTGTTTCATATCTTGTCCCATTTTCGCTTCGTTACCGCTTAGTGGAAGCTGCAGTCCAATCAAAATGTCGCCATCGGCAGCTTTACTGCTGGAGGTCGTTCCTTGTCCGCAAGCACTCAAAATCATCAAACTCGTGATAGCGCTTACAACAAACATGCTCTTAATTCGGTTATTCATAGTAGACCCCCTAGTTGTGTGTTCGATGTTCATTCTATACACAAAACAGGAAAATGTGTACAAGAAATATTTTACATTTGTGTTTATTGTGTATATTATCTAATTGTTCATTGTTGTATATGAACAATTTTGCACATATTTTCCATACTGTTAGAAGCGCAGCACACCTTTCTCGAAGTGTCGGCGCCTAGAGCGAAGCTTCCTATAATAAATGAATGGCTTACGCCGCTTCCTCCACTACTCTATCTCAATAGCTTTGCAAAAATCCGCAACTAACTATCCTATCTAAAATAAAATAAGCTTAATCGCCTCCCCCCTAACCCCAAAAAGTATTATTTCATGAAAAAGAGGTTGTCCCAATAGTAGTTAAACCTACTAGACAATTCCCCTTTTAAGGTCATTTGACCTTATGGAACAACATTCTAATCGGTATTCCGAACGAAATGATGCTGCTACTGGATTTTTCCAATGGAATCAACTCTCTTGCCTTGAAAATCGTACTTTTATTGGAATAAATCCAATGGAATTGACTTTCAGGCTATCAAATCTCTACTTCTATTGGAAAAATCCAATGAAAGTAGCTTCAGGCTTTGAAATTCACAAAGTAGGAGCTGAATATTTCAAATATGATTTTGGAACAGCCCCATCGCGGGGACGATTCCACAATTGACCACTAGAAAGGTTGATCCGAGCGAGGGCTTGCATTATGGATTACGAAGTTATTCAACAGAAACTGTTCAACCATTTCATCCGAATCACATTATTTTTAAACAATGACTGTTCAAATACAAAATAATAGTGTATATTTCATTCATACAATTAAACAACATTGTTCAATTCTTCTGGGGGAATCATACATGGAAATGATGCTGAGAAACATGTTTCAATCGTTGGGCAAAAGCCGCTCTGCGA
>NZ_WHOC01000160.1:0-17200 GCF_013141785.1 Paenibacillus germinis | reverse complement strand
CTATGAAGCGATTCGGGTCATCAGCGAAATCAAAGCGTTTTCCCCTAGCTCAAGAGCATTGTACGGACATTTTTGGCAGAAAAGGAGGAGGTCCTGAGGTGCAGGTATTCCTAATAACGGTTAGCAAGCAGCTCCGACGGAATTGGGATTTGTATTTGCTCATTCTTCCGGTTCTGGCCTACGTGGCAATCTTCCAATACATCCCAATGTACGGGGTTCAGATCGCATTCAAGAACTACATCGCCACCATGGGGATCTGGGATAGCCCGTGGATCGGCTTGGACCATTTTCAACGGTTCTTCAAAAGCTACTACTTCTGGGATTTGATCTGGAATACGCTCGGGCTTAGCTTGTATCAACTGCTGGTGGGCTTTCCAGTCCCAATCCTGCTCGCGCTCATGCTAAATGAGGTAGGCGGGAAGAGGTTCAAGAAGACGGTGCAGACGATTACGTACGCCCCTCATTTCATCTCGATCGTCGTCCTGGTAGGGATGTTGACGATGTTCTTGTCGCCGCAGACAGGTATCGTGAACCGGGTGATCGAGCTGGCCGGGGGAAAAGCGATCTACTTCATGGGGGATGCTTCCATGTTCAAGTCGATCTATGTCTTCTCCGGGGTATGGCAGCATATGGGCTGGGGCTCGATTATCTATATAGCGGCGCTCGCCAGTGTGGACCCGCTGCTCCATGAAGCTGCGGTCATGGAGGGGGCGACCCGCATGCAGCGGATCCGGCATATCAACATCCCAGCGCTGATCCCGACAGCCATTATTCTATTCATTCTGGACATGGGCTCGATCATGAACGTTGGCTTCGAGAAGGTATTCCTGATGCAGAACGACTTGAACCGGGTCGGGTCCGATGTGATCTCGACTTTCGTGTACCGGAGCGGGATTCTGGGAGCGGAGTACGGCTTCTCGACCGCTGTCGGGCTGTTCAACTCCCTCATCAATTTCACGCTGCTCATCATGGTGAATGCCGCCGCCAGAAAAACAAGCGACACGAGTTTATGGTAAGGGGGGGTCACTACTGAGCATGGAATCTATAGGCAAGTCGAGTAACGACAAAGTATTTATCGCCGTCAACACGTTTCTACTAACGCTGCTTTCCGTGATTGTCATCTATCCGTTGCTATTCATCCTAAGTTCATCGTTAAGCAATCCTTTGGAAGTGATTAAGGGCAATGTGTGGCTGTTTCCGAAGGACATAACGTTCGATGCGTACAACATGGTATTCCGCGACCCGAACATTATGATCGGCTACCGCAATACGATTCTGTACACGCTCCTAGGCACCGCGATCAATTTGGCCTTGACGATATGCGCGGCTTATCCGCTGTCGAGACGGGATTTTGCCGGAAGGAATCTCATCACAGGCCTGTTGGTGTTCACGATGTTCTTCAGCGGGGGATTGATCCCCACCTATCTAGTGGTCAAATCGCTAGGGATGGTCAACACGATCTGGGCTATGGTCATTCCGAATGCCGTGTCGATCTACAACATCATCATCATGCGTACCTTCTTGCAATCGTCGATTCCGGGCGAGCTGCAGGAGGCGGCGTTCGTGGACGGCTGTTCCAATATCGGCGTGCTGATCCGCATCATTCTGCCGCTGTCTAAGCCTATTCTGGCGGTTATGGTACTATTCTACGGCGTGGGCCACTGGAACGCGTTCTTCAACGCTTTGATCTACTTGTCCGACCGTGCACAGTTCCCGCTGCAGTTGGTGCTGCGCGAAATTTTAATCCAGAACCAGATGTCGGAGCAGATTATGGCCGATGTCGATACGCTGGCATCGAAACAAATGATGGCGGAAGGGATCAAGTACGCAGTCATTATCGTGGCCAGCCTCCCGGTGCTCGTGCTGTATCCGTTTCTGCAGAAATATTTTGTTAAAGGACTGTTGATTGGCGCCCTTAAGGGCTAGCTGCGACATGACCCTGGTTTCATGGATTGTCCATATAAAAGGGAGGTAATGTTTCGTGATCAAACGCAAGAAAGTGGCAGGAGCCGTCCTATCGTCGGTTATGGTGGCAACCTTGGTTGCAGGGTGCAGCAGTTCAGGCACAGATTCAGGTGATGCGAGCAAGAGTACGAACAGCGGGAAGAAAACGACTGCGCCCGACTACTTGAACGCAGCGGGGATGCCGATCGTCAACAAGCCGGTGACCCTCAAGATGTTCGCTATGGCAGGGCCTTACAACAAGGGGGAATTCAAGGACGTCGAGATCTGGAAGGTGTACGAGCAGATGACCGGCGTGCATATCGAGTGGGATGTGGTCCAGCAAGCGAACGTAACGGAGAAGAAGAACTTGCTGCTCAACACGGGGACGCTGCCTGACGCCTTATTCAAGGTCGGGTTTACGGGGGCCGAGCTCACCAAATACGGCGGGCAAGGGATGTTCCTCCCCTTGAACGATCTGATCGACAAGTACGCGCCGAATTTCAAGAAATTATTAGACGAGAACCCGGATGTGAAAAAAGGCGTGACGATGCCGGACGGCAAAATCTACTCGCTGCCTTATCTGATCACCGCGACACCATCCCGGCTGTCGAATAAAATATTCGTGAACCAGAAATGGCTGAGCAACTTAAATCTGAAAGAACCGACGACGATCGACGAGCTCTATACGGTGTTGAAAGCGTTTAAAGAAAAGGATCCGAACAAGAACGGCAAAAACGACGAAATTCCGCTCTCTTCCGGACAGCAGATCTTGTCCATAACGGAAGGGCTGAAGGGAGCCTACGGGCTTGGCACGCGCGGGGCTCACCATCAGATGGTCGATGTCGACCCGGCCACTAACAAGCTTAGATTCATTCAGACGGACGACCGTTTCAAGGAGCTTCTGCAATTTATCAACAAGCTGTACGCGGAGAAGCTGCTGGATCAGGAAATCTTCACGATGACGCTGCCGAACATTGCGGCCAAGGGCGCCCAGGATCAGATCGGGGTGAATATCACTGCGAACAACTCCTATGTGGGCAAGGAGCATGAGAATGATTTTGTCGGCTTGTCGGCCGCACTCAAAGGACCGAAGGGTGACCAGCTGTACGCGAGTCTCAATTCCAGCCTGTCGGCGGTAGGCACCTTCACGATTACGAAGGAGAACAAGTACCCTGAGGCGACGATGCGGTGGGTCGATTATTTCTACGGGGAAGAGGGTCAGAAGCTCTACTTCATGGGGATCGACGGGAAGACGTACACCACGGGCTCCGATGGAAAGATCAAATACATGGACGTCGTGACGAACAATCCAGCGGGTCAGACGAAGGAAGAAGTGTTGGGCAAGTATGTCGTCTGGAGCGGGGGGTCAAACCCCTCGGTAGCAGGAGACAAATATTTCGGCGATCATGCCATTGGGGAGATTACTAAGAAAGCCGGGTTGAACTTGATGCTCTTTACGCCTAAGAAGCTGTGGCCGCAGTTCGTGTTCGCGACCGAGGACAGCGAGCGGATTCGGATACTGGAGAACGATCTGATCACCTACATGAAAGACATGCAGGCGAAGTTCATCTACGGCAAAGTCGGCTTCGACAAGTGGGACGAATACGTGAGCACGATTAAGAAGATGGGGATGGATGAATATTTGAAGATCTACGAGAAGACGTATCCGTCTTACGAGAAATAAAGCCTGTCCCACACAGCCTCTCTTCTAGTCCAATAGGAGAGAGGCATTTCTCCATTCAATAGAAAGCTAACCGAGAGGATCGTGAGAACAGCGTGAACAACATGAACAGCATCGATTATTCGACTCCGTACGTATATGTAGACTTCGACCGGCTGGAGGCCAACATCAACCGGATGCAGAAGGGCTTGCGCGACAATGGCATCGAACATTGGCCCCATATAAAGACGCACAAGTCTGTTGAAATCGCGCTTATGCAACTTACAGCGGGAGCGGCGGGTATTACGACAGCAAAGCTGTCGGAAGCGGAGGTGATGGCGGAGGCGGGCATCGGCCCGATTCTAATCGCCTATCCGATTGTAGGGGAACGCAATGTCAGGCGATTGAAGGGAGTAATGAGCCGAGTTAAGGTCATCACGATTGCTGACAACTGGGTCGTGGCGGAAGGATTGTCCCGGGTCGGGGAGGAGCTCGGCGAGAAGGTCCGCGTGCTGCTGGACATCGACGGAGGCAGCCATCGTGAAGGGGTTCAGCCGGGCGAGGCGGCACTGAAGTTGGCTTGGCGATTCCGCGAGCTGCCGGGGATTGAGCTTATAGGCGTGTTCACCTACTTCGGCCAAATCTATGGCGCTCGTTCCACGGAAGAGGTCCAGAAGATTGCAGAAGGAGAATCGAAGCTGCTGCTGGATGCCAAGCGTATGCTCGAAGCGGAAGGATTCTGCATTTCCATACTATCCGGAGGCTCTACGCCATCCTCATTTCATTCCGAGCATTTGCGCGGCATTACGCAATCCCGGGCAGGCCACTATGTGTTCGGAGATCGCAATGCGCTTGCGTTCGGCGTCATGGGCGAAGAGGAATGCGCTTTGCGCATTCACAGCACGGTGGTCAGCGTCCCCCTGCCTGGCTACGCCACGATTGACGCTGGATCGAAGACGCTGACGAGCGACCTGTCGGCGGCAGGGCCTACTTACGGCTATATCGTAGGGAAGCCGGGGGTGGAACTTGTGAAGGTGAACGAGGAGCACGGCTACCTCCGCTTTGACCCGGAGCAGATCAGCTTTCGCGTGGGCGATGAGGTGGAGATCATCCCGAATCACTGCTGTGCGATTCCGAATCTGTATGATGAGCTTCTGAAGGTGCGAGCTGGGCGAGTGGTTGGGACACTGCATGTGAACGCGAGAGGGAAGAACAATTGAAGGAGACGGACGGGGAGTTGAAGCTTATGGGGGACGAACAAGAATGCAAGAAGGATCACAACAAGGAATTGATTGCCCTGGTACAGGGGCTGATCAGCCGGAACAGCGAGAATCCAACGACAACCGAAGAAGAAGTCGCCGCCTTCGTCCTTGATACGCTCACTCAGTACGGGATTGCGGCTGAGTTCAGCTGGGCCGCTCCAGGTCGGCCGAACGTAGTGGCTCGGCTGTCAGGCTCCAGGCCGGGACCGGGGCGCAAGCTCATCTTGAACGGCCATTTGGACGTCGTCCCTGCTGGAGCCGGCTGGAGCCGTGATCCGCTAGGCGGAGCCGTGGAAGACGGCAAGCTGTATGGCCGCGGTTCCTCCGACATGAAGGCGGGCGTGGCCGCCATGATGTACGCCGCGATAACACTGAAACGGGCGGGCAATCCTTTCTGCGGCGATCTGATTCTCTTCTTCAACGTGGATGAGGAGCGGGAGAACGCCGGGATGAAGCTATTCCTTGCGGAAGATCTGACGGCAGACTATGCGATCATCGGCGAACCGACAGGGCTACAACTGTGCGTCGGCCATCGCGGCGTCGCCAGGTATCGGCTGCGGACGCGTGGTACGCCGGGGCACACCGCCTTCACCGAGCAGCCGGACAACGCGATCCATAAGATGGTTCCCTACATCGTCGGCCTAGCGAAGCTGAGCGTGGAAGTGGAGGGCCGCTCGCATCCGATCGTCGGGCGCTCCTCGCTCACCGTCACACAAATTCACGGAGGCGACGCCCCGAACATGGTGCCGGGATGGTGCGTGGCAGAGATCGACCGGCGCTTGCTGCCGGGGGAGACGAGGGCGCAAGTGCGAACGGAGATCGAGCGTTGTCTCCAGGAAGCTGTACCGGACGGCGACGGCGATGCCTACGAGCTGGAGAACTATTTGTTCGTTCCCGCGAGCCATATCGATACCGAGCATCCGCTCGTCCGAGCCGCGATTCACGCGGGCTCGCGCGTTCGGGCAGCCGCCGGAAGGACGGACGCGCCCCGCGTCGAATCGTTCGCGGCCACGTGCGAGGCACCGTTCTTCATGCTCGACAAGGGCATTCCGACGCTTATCTGCGGTCCGGGCAGCTTGGCGCAAGCCCATACTGTCGATGAGTATGTGGAAGTGGCGCAAGTGGTGGAGGCCGTTCAGCTGTACATCGCATTTGTGGAGGAATTGCTGCAAGCTCGCTAGAGAAGAGGAGTTTTCCAAGGAGCTGTCATGGAACTAAGTGGACAGCTTCTATTTCTATTTCTTCGTGTTGGCGGCATTTTCTTATCGTAACCCCCGCGATTCATCTAGGAAAGGACGTAAGAGTTTGATGCGCACCAGGCTGCGACGATTCGCCCTGCTCTGCTTCACATTGTCTCTGTTTGTAGCAACTGCTGGCCATCGCTCCTTGCAAGTGCATACCAATCAGACCTGAGGAAGATGCTACATCATACCCGTGTCTATGTTTAAGCTCGCTATTCTTTGCTTCGATTTTATAGCGTTTATAAGATTTGGACTTTTTCAATGGCCTGATAGTTTGATTCAGGAGTTTTTTTGAATTCGATTTAATGCGACTGGTTAATGATACTGTAAACAATTATCTATTAATATTGTTCACGCTGATTGGCCACATAATGGGAAGGGGGATAGCCCATTATGCGCGAGAACGCCTTGCTGAACGATTGGATCGTCTCATAACCGAGCTTCTCTCCTACTTGTTTGATTGAGATATTACTGTATTTAAGCAATTCAAGCGACTTCTCTATCTTCTTGTGATTAATATAGCGCTGTAAAGTCATACCTGTTCGCTGCTTGAACACATGGGACAAATAGGAAGAGTTGTAATTCAAATTCTTTGCAAGCACATTAATGCTTCTGAGCTCGAAAATATGATTCTCGATATGGCGGATTACGGCATATACGGTCTGCCCTACCGAATGAGGAGACCTTTCCGGCATATATTGCGATACTTTGTCAGCTTTCTGAGTAAAGGAACGATAGGCGGAAACGATGATTTCCTCGAAGTAGTTTCGAATCATGGTGTGAGAATAGGGCTTCCGAGAATAAAATTCATCGATGTTGCGCATGAAAGGAATTAGCAGATTGTGTGTATCTTTGGCAAAATGATAAGGAGCCGACTGAAGAAATGCCTGTATCTCGGCAAACTCCATGTCGGCTAGTTCATTAAATTTAAATCCCATGTATACAAAGCGAAGCATGTTGGTTTGGTCAGTCTTAATGGCGTGGCTATATCCTGCCGAATTGAACAGGATATCTCCTGCTGCCACCTTGATGCAGGTATCGTTGATAAAGAAATATCCGCTTCCTGAGACGATGCAGCTTAACTCAAGACAATATTGGTTATGCGCTGGAATTTCATACCCGCATTCACAGCAGATCTCCCCGATCTGGAACAGATCGATTCCCCCGAAGGTTGCTTGTCCTTCTACAAATTTGTTATCGAAGTGAAATTGGCAACCCGCATGCATCGTATTTTCCATGTCCATAATGCTCAATGCCTCTATTCGCTGAATTTGTCCGGTAATTCAATCCACTGATAGGGGGTTTGCATCGCTTTAAGCCCATACTCAAACAGGGTAATGGCCGCAATTGTCTCCGCCGGTTCAACCGTGGATATGCCCGTATGGAAGAATTGTATCAGATTATCGATGAATGCTGCAAAGAAATCTGTTTCTGCCTCAAGTCTTGCGGAATCACCGTTCACGAATTGAATGGTGAGAAGAAACGGGCTGTCCTGAATATGATGAATCGTTGCTTGCCGTCCGTTTGGGTAGCCGATCAGCAAGCCAGGTGTTAGCACTGTGCCAATGGACATGATCCGCTCCGCTCTGGCCCCCATTAGGGATACAATCGGCTCGATCTGATGAATGGCATAGTTGGCATATTTACCTGGCCCATGGCTGCATAGTGTATCGATTTCCTTCCTTCGGGCCATTGTATATTCGGGAGCAAATCGCAATGCCGAGGATGAATAGATCGGTGTGTTATGCTTCGAAGCCCATTCGAACAGCTTTATTGCTGTCTGACGATCGGTAGTGAAGGTTTTATCCATGAATGTCGGTTTGCCTGACCGCAAGGGAAGCAAAGCCAATTCTTCATGAAATTCTGGATGGTCGGGGGACAGTACGATTAAATAATCACTGTTGTTAACGACTGCTTCAATCGTAGGCAGTAGCTCAATGCCCATGTCGTGGCACCAGGTAGCATTGTCCCGCCCGTTCGGCGCATCCGCTTTACCATAGGCACAAGTTACTTTCATCGTTCCGCCGGATGCCTTTTCGATCCATTCTGGGTATTTGTTTGCATGCCATTCATCGAGATAATAGTCGATAAAACCGATTTTTTTCATTTTCCATCCTCCATGGTTGATTTAGAATGCAATTTCTCTATTTAAATCGGATGAATCGTATATACCTTGGATGATTTGCGAGGAGAGAATCACGGTATCGATATGGGATGGCAGCTTCTCACCGGTACGAATACAGTCGAGGAACGCATCGATCTCGTTCTGGAACATATCAACGGACTTGAAGGAAGGAGTTGTCTCCAGCAATACGCCATCTTTTGCTCCATACACTTTAAACTCTTTGCCATATTGCAGGCGAATTCCGGCCTTGTCCCCGAGAAAGTCGATGTACATTTCGTCTACACCGATATTTTGCGCCCATGCTCCGTTTAATGTAATTGTTGGACCTTCAGTTCTGATCATGGCTGTTACGAAATCGTCCACGTCATAGGTACCGGAATAATTTGGCGGGCCGGCCCACATGTTCAAATACGAATAATTTGGCATGTCCAAGCCCAATTTACTATATGTCTGTCCGGATACCGTCTTAGGAAGCGGGTCACCCGAGCAATACATGACGATATCGAGGAAATGGACGCCCCAGTCGATCAGTGCGCCTCCTCCAGCAATAGACTTGGTCGTAAATGTACCGCCTAATCCCGGAATCGAACGCTGGGAGCGAAAGCTGACATATACATGATACAGCTCGCCAAGTTCTCCATTCGTGATCATCTTCTTGATCAGATTAACGCCGGTATTAAAACGGTTAACCACACCGATATTCAACACAAGTCCGGTTTCATGCTGAGCCTTCTGCATCACCAACGCTTCTGCATAAGTTCTTGCAGCCGGCTTCTCGCAAAGCACGTTCTTGCCCGCTCG
This sequence comes from Paenibacillus germinis, assembly GCF_013141785.1. Classification (NCBI taxonomy): domain Bacteria; kingdom Bacillati; phylum Bacillota; class Bacilli; order Caryophanales; family Paenibacillaceae; genus Paenibacillus; species Paenibacillus germinis. The sequence continues at coordinate 8,167 of NZ_WHOC01000160.1, read as the reverse complement.
CAAGCATTCGATGGAGATAGCCGCATGAACATGATTCGGCGTACAGATGGATACCGCCACAATCTCCGGATCATTCAGGATAATGCGATAATCCTCAATCGCTTCCCCACAGCCGCTGTCACGCACGGCTTTATCTGCTTTCTCTTTGATGATATCGCAGAAATACTTAATCTCGGCGTTGGGATTGTTCAGATATGCTTTGATATGTGCGGCGTTTGCAATCGTGCCGCATCCGATGATGGCAACCTTGATTATGGACAATGTAAGTTCCTCCCTATCGATTCTGATAAACTAATTATAACTTTTCCGCAGGAGTATTAAAGGCAAAAATATGTTTAGTTGCTTATCCCAATTTGACTTGTGAAACAAATAGATAAGCATAGGTAATACCTACAATTTCAAGATGATTTTAGCGAGGGCATGTCGTTATGGAAGGGGGTAAAAGGATCATGGGTCGTTGACAACGGCGCTCTTGGGGTTACCACGTCCAGCACGAACGAAATAGAGCCGAAAAGATCGAACTCCGTTTGGCAGGATCAAATTGTCGATTTTCGAATCCAAATCGTGGGAGCGCCAGGATATGACTTCAACCTGTTAATGTCTATGCAGATGACGGGACAAGCTTCATCAAAAGGCTGCTGATACATGAGGCAACTTTTTAATAAGCTTCCTCTTTGGGGCTATGAAAACGGGTTCTGAAAGAGGAGAGAAACTTAAACACGATAATTTTTTACTGAAAAGGGAGGGGCTTGTTCCGATTTTGGTCCTGAATATGCGGCTTAGGTAGGAGCCGTTCTCATAGCCACACCGTAAGGCGATGGCTTCTAGGGTATCATCTGTTTGCAACAGTAATTTTTTAGCTTCTTCCAAGCGCAGCCTGGTTACAAGCTCGACTGGGACAACACCATAAGCGGCCTGAAAACGGCGGGTAAGCTGGGGCTGCTTGATTCCAAGTCTATTTGCAATTTCCTGCATGCTGATTTCACTGAAGACATTCCGATAAATGTAGCCGACTGCTTGCTGCATTAAAGGATCCGTTGGTTTCTTATAAATTTCGGTTGCTGCCCTTTCCTGTTGACAGAGAAATAACAGGTCTTTGACGAGATGCTTTTGCCGCTAAATATAAGTTATAGCACGGATCTGAAGCACTGCTTCGGGTCTTTTTGACTTTCAGAGTTTAACGTGTTCAGCGAAAAGAGTATTGGAGTTAAGATTCAATTCCTTCGAGCAACGCAAGCTGCAGCCGGTTCGCCGATGTGATCGTCAGCTGCAATGAAGCAGAAGTCATAGAAGCAAAACGCACACTTGCAATGCCGGCTACAGCTTGCAAAGTGTACGTTTTTGTGTTGTTTATTCCACCTTGATGAAATGCCGGTTGCTTTCGATTCGAACGCGGCCAAAATGACCTGAAGAGACCGCAGCCCTTCCTCGCCCGAAATTTCCGGCGGCGTCTTGGTATGGATGCTGTTGACGAAGGCATCAATGACGCCGCTGTACGTTTGTTTCTCGTTCGTTGCGATCGCGCCTACCTTGTACCGTTCGATCGTCCCGCCTCGCAGTTCCACGATCACTTGGTCTTCTGGGTGAGTTCCGATCTTCATCACTCCGTTCTCGCACCAAAGCACCGTGCTGTTGTCCTGACCTTTGTAATACGTCCAGCTGGCGGCAAGCGTGCCAATGGTTCCGCTCTTCATTCGCAACAGGCAGATGGAGTTGTCGTCAACATCCGTGCCTGCTTTATGCAGCGTTTCGACAAAAGCGGCTACTTCGCTTACTTCGTCGTCCAGCAGCCAGCGGATCAGGTCGGACTTATGGACGCCCAGGTCACCCATAGCGCCCATTACGGCTTCGGCCTTGCGGAAAAACCAGCTGTTTCGGCCGTCCAAGCTCCAGCCTTCCGGGCCGGGATGGCCGAATGAGGTGCGGAATGTCAGCACTTTGCCGAGTCGTCCGGACACCAAAATTTCTTTCGCTTTCACATGAGGTGGCATCAGCCGCTGGTTGTGGCTGACCATCAGATAAACGCCGTTGCGGTGGGCAGCCTCGATCATGGCTAAACCTTCTGCGGCGGTTGTCGCCATCGGCTTTTCAACCAGTACATGAGCGCCGGCGTTTGCAGCGGCAATTGCGGCAGGAGCGTGCAGATCGTTCGGTGTACAAACGCTGACCGCATCAACCTTTACATTTTTCAGCATGGTTTCATAATCGGCAAAAGCTTGTGCTTTGTACGTTTCAGCCAGCTTTTGCGCCCGCTCGATGACAGGGTCGCTAAAAGCAACCAGCTCTACATTCGGGTTTTGCGCATACTCCGGGACATGGCGCCGGATGGCGATCGCACCGCAGCCGATGACGGCGATTTTCAATTTGCTCAAGGTTACACGTCTCCTTCAGGTTTTGATAATGAAACAGGATAATGCTGCTTCAACCAGCGCAGGCTGTTTGCGACACATTCGAGCGGCGGCTTCTGGCAGCTGTCCTGCTCGATGATGAGCCATTTGACCCCGGCCGCGCCCGAAGCGGTGATGACAGCCGGCAAGTTTACTTCGCCTTGTCCCAGTTCAAGCGTCTGCATCCAATTGTCAGCACTGCGGTTGAAGTCTTTCAGATGCAGCAGCGGCAGCCTTCCCGCATAACGGCCAATGTAATCAAGCAGATCCTGCTTCGCGTACTGCACCCAGCAGACGTCCATCTCAGCCTGCACCTCATCCGCGCCGGTGGAAGCGTACAAGGCATCAAAAGCAACCTGCCCGCCGATCCTGCTCTCGAACTCAAATGCGTGGTTATGATAGCCGAACTGCAGACCGTGCTTGCGCACCTCTGCGCCAACCTCCTGAAAGTATGCGAACACGCGGGTCCAGTCTTCCTCAGTCTTCCTTTCGCTATTAGGCACCATGGGGCAAATCAGATATTGTCCGCCGATGGTTTTCAGATACTCGATTTCGCCAAATAAATTATTGCGGATATTGGATAGACTTACGTGACTGCCGATCGCTTTCAGGCCGAGTTCATCGAGCAGCGCGCGCAGCTCTACAGCCGGCGTGCCGAAGTATCCGGCGAATTCGACGCCTTCATAACCGAGCTCCGCTACTTTGCTTAGCGTTCCAGCCGGATCGGCGGCCATATGATCCCGTAGGGTGTACAACTGTAATCCAATGCCCATACGTTGCAATGCCGTCACCTCTTTCGTAAAGTAAATTGCTAATAGACTTCTTTGTAACTGGAATAACGCCGCAGATTGGGAACGCCTTGCTAGCATTGATCGCGTCAGTTTACCGTATTAAGGACATATTTGGCTTTTTGCAACCAGACATCACCCGGACTGACGCTGCATTCTCCGGAGAAGTCGAAGTACAATTTGTTGTAGAGCTCCGCATTCGAGACGTGATGATTTTCATTCGGCAGCCATACGTTCCGTTCTTGAATCTCCAGTTCGGCGGAAATCCCAGACGATGTTCCCCATGCCATCACTTTCCTGATACCGGGACGTTTCCGATTCGCTTCATGGGTAAATCCATCCCAGGATATATCGTAAGCTTCAGGATCGGAATCGCAGCATAGGCGATCGGTTATTTGGTCGGCCGAAGCCCCGAGTAATTTCCGTTTGATCGGCAGCATGGCGAAATAGGAGCGGCTCAGCGCCGTGTCGACAAGCCATTCGATCTCTTGGTCCAGGCAAATCCGGCTGGAATGGATGCGAAACAATTTGCAATGTTTGGCTACGGGGATGCTTCTTGTCGAATCTACAATCCATTGTCCTGCCGATAGATGCTTGATATCTCGGAATAATCGGGAATGAGAAATAAAAGTGATGGATCTGCATGTAAATGTACCGGGAATGCTCGGATCCTGCTCCACATCGTCGAAGAAAAAACGGGCGTTTAACATAATCTCGTCCCCGTGGGCATTTCCTCCCATGAAATCCGAGGCGTCCTTTTCCATGATTGCGCATTCCCATTCGCCTCCATGCACGATCGGACCTGATCTGACGTTCGCAAACGAATACGCGCCGGTTCGTTCGACCTCGTACACCTCATGCATTCGCCATACATCCAAGTTATGATTCGGTTTGACGGCATCTGCATCGAATGGAACCTGAAATCGCTTCAACTGATAATGAAGATAACGGTTGCTTTTCGGATTCGTTCCTTTGATATAAAAATGTATTGCGTTTGTCTGCTTAATGACAACAAGCTCAGTAGGATCGCTGTTCATTTCCGGCATCATTGCCCCTTACATCTCGTCATAAAGAATATGAATGAAAGCCAGTCTTGCCGATGCTGCGGTGATCTGCATAATCGGCTCTCCCTCGTGCGTCAACGGAGTGACACTGAGTATTTTGCAATTTGAAGCCGGCTCGCCTTCGTGAGAATCTGTCGCTAACTCATACAGATCAGCACTCTTCACAGTCCGTTCCTTCGGTTTGAAATCGATCGTCCATGCCGATTCTGGATTCCGGCTGCATACGGTTATGATCGTTTCCCGATTTTCAAAACAGAAGGTCTTTGCCGTTACTCCAGACGTCGAATGAGCGATTTCGGTATCATCAAGAAATGTTCCTTGGCCGTAAAGCTCCAGCCACTGCTTTCGCAGCCGGACAACCTTCATCACGTAGTTCAGCATGTCGGGATCGCTCTGGAACGTATTGTCATTTTCAAGGTCATACATCCACAAGTAGCATCCGATCAAAAACGCCCGGTCGATCATGTCCCGGGAAACCTGGGAGACGTGTACAGGACGCATGGCCTGCTTTTTAGAAGGGTAAATCATATCGATCAGTCTCTGATCGGGGAACGTATACCGGTACAATTCCGGAAAAGCTCCGCTATGGTGATAAAAAAATGTCGAGATCAGCTGCTCGCATATTTTGTTTCCGTGAATGTCGGTAACACCCTCGTACATCGAGCCGATGGCGAACCGTTCATTGACCTGATCCAGAAACTGACCATATCCGATATTCCATCCGTCGTGGCGGTGGTTATGATCCGCGCGAAAGCAAAACGGCGGCGGCGACATTCCCAACTGATCGAAGTACATCGAGTCCGCCCCTATTTTGTCCACCAAAAAGCGAACCGTTTCGAACAAATAGTGCCGCCATCCTTCCGATCCATTGCATAAGACGGCAAAAGAAAGGTTGTCGTCGCCATAACGTTCGATCTTCATAAGTCCGGTACGGTTGTGCACGGCATAATCATCTCTAAATGATGTAAGCTCCTCATACTTCATATTCAATAATTTCGAATTGATGTAAAACGCCACATGACCGCCGTTCCGGCGAATCGCCTGAACATGTTCAGCCAGCTCCTCGGCAGTGCCCAGTTCCGGGTCGGGCCGATAAATCGGGAAGCCATGGTCGAAACCATCGACATGCCAGCCGGACAGGAGCAGATGATTGAGTCCCATTTGCTTTGCTTGCTCATAGAGCCGGGGCAAGTCCCGAAACTTATGAACAATTGTTCCATCATATCGTCCCGAATTCCATGTTTCTTCATTTTCCAGGAATGGATACCGAATGGCATAGAAGCCAATGCCCGGCTCGGCGGGGCCGAACGTTTCGCAATGCAAGCCTGCCACATGAAATTGCTCATCGTAGGAGGCAAGATAGAGGCCATGGCTGTCACTGTAATAATCCAGCCACATCATGGAAAGAGGCCCGGAATATCGATGCTCCCGAACAAACGAACCGTCCTTTTCCCTTTTTGAATTGACTCCTTTTAAATAGTAGTTGTACTTGTAATCCTGCCACTTCCAATGGATGATGGAAGGGGGGCGGCGTATGTTTCCACCGCGTTCGTAATTTTTTCACCGGCATTGAACGGATAGACAAGTGTATCGTCTTGCCACGTCTCTCCCCAGTACACGCCGAATAAGCATGGAAAACGAACCTCTTCCACGACGATATCCGGTTCCTGGTGCTCCAAACGGATCGTCCAAACCGTCTCCGGATCGCCCGGAACAATCCGGACGCCGATCTCCACGGCAATGTGAAGATCCCCGACGGGGGAGTGAAGGTATTCGTACCGCATCCGAATGTCAGAGATGCCTTCCTCAGACGAGGCTAAACTGATGTGCGGTTTCAGCTTGTTATTGACCGCCGCTTCGCGAGAAGCCGGGGCTCCGACACAAAACGGCTCTTCGCTGCCTTTTCTCAGCATCAGAGCGAACGGCATACTGCGATTGCGAAACCAATTTTTCAACAGATTTCGCCGGTAATGTTGTTCACGAGCTCCACAAGTTCGCCTGTCACGCTGTCAAAGGCAAGACCGACGTATTGGTTTTCCAGGCGAATTTTCCGCTTATTCATCTGATTCCTCCTGTCCATCTTTTGTGTGATTTAATCATGATTATCTTGCCGTTCGAAGGGGATCATTCGTCTCCTTTATCCACAAATAATCAGATTAATTGATTCTACAGGGACATTTTAATATATATTCGTGCGGTCATCCATGAGTGGAAAAATTGTTATTTGAACAATTCAATCAATAATAAATTTGCCTGGAGCGAAGAATCATCTCCCTGAGCGGCATGAATGCAACGGGGTGTCCTTTCTGAACGGCTGATGGTGCAAGTCCGGTACATGTTTTAAAGACGCGGTGGAAATGGGATTGCTCGCAAAACCCGAGATGATCGGATATTTCCGCTATCGTCATCCCGCTGTTCTTGAGCAGCTCACAGGCTACGGATACTTTGACTTGACGAATGTATTCAACCGGGGTTTGTCCAAGCGTTTCTTTGAACAATTTGGTTACATGATTTGGCGAACGCTCAATGTGATCGGCGAGATCGGACAGGCGGAGCGGTTTGCAATGGTTGTGAATAATGTAGGACTGCAGCCGATTCATCAGATCCTGCTTGACCGCGGACACGCCTTGTTTCCGGGAATGTTCCTGAATGACCCACCCGAGCAGCTCCGTCAAGATTCCTTCGCAAATCAGCTCGTTGCCGGACGTTTGGTTGAACCATTGCATTAAAAGGACGGAAAACCGCTGCTTAAAGTAGATTTCGTTTTGGATTTTGCAGGTAAAGAAGCCGTTTGCCCTCAAAGGAGCAAGAGCGGCATCCGCATTTCCTGTGGAAGTGAAGTGGGTGGAATATTTCTGGTGCAGCTCTTTGTCTTCGTTTTGACAGGAACGGCTCGTTCCGGCCGGAATGAACATCACGTCGCCTTGCTTCAGCTCGACGACTTGATCCAAAAGATGGTAGACTACCTTTCCGCTTGTTACGAAAATCAGAATATGATGCGGCACTTTTTTGTCGTTGATGCTCCAATTTTCGATGCGATCGTCATAAATGACAGATTTGATAGAAAGCAAGTAACGGCCTCCTTGAGATTTTTTTTTGAAGGTTAATGATTGAATTATATAAACAGCTTTGTTATTGTTCATTGTCCCTGTGGTAATATTCATATTAAGATTTTAGCATATGATCGGATCGATAGGGGGGATTGGATGAGTGAATTGTTTAAATGATGAATATGGTTAATAACTCAAAAATGACGTTTTCAAGGATAAATAAGGGTGAAAAGGTTTAAAACCTTGGGTAAATTCGAATGCGCTTACAGAAAGTATTATTTGCAAGTGTAACACGACGATTACAAGGGGGATTGCCTAATGGATACGGAAAAAATCGGGTACAGGAAGTATGCCGCTCTTCCCGTTTTACTGATTGTGTTTGCTCTGCTGCTTGCAGCTTGCAGCTTGCACAGGCCAGGATAACGGAAGCCGCAAGGAAGAGGAACGGGCAAAAAATGATGTGAATAGGAAGGAGCCTGTAGAGCTATCGATCTGGCAGACCGTATCGAATGTGAGCGAAGAACAGTTTATGAAGGATTACGGTATCAAGATCAAAGAACATTTCCCGGAAAGGCGGCATTTACGGCTTGCCGCCATCGATGGATACATTGGTGCTGTATTACAACAAAGATATTTTTGATAAGTTCGGGATTTCATATCCGCGCAACGGCATGACCTGGGACGAAGTTTACGATCTAGCGAAAAAGCTTAACCGAACCGAGGATGGTATTTCCTATCGCGGTTTCGGGATGGCCGCAGGAGCGATGTTTACCGTCAATCCTCTCTCCCTCCAGCCTGTCGAGCCGAATCGGTCCGGCTTTCGGTAAACACGTATTTGAAATTCGATTGTTCGATAGTTATTCGTACAGCTTTTGCGA
>NZ_WHOC01000159.1:0-512 GCF_013141785.1 Paenibacillus germinis | reverse complement strand
AAAATACAACATTTCCTCCCGAAAGTAACTTAATTGGGTGAAATACGGGGAAAATATTGTACACAATACAACATCGGCAGCTTTTTGAGAAAAAACCGCCGAAATTGTTGTACGTTGTACAACTTTTGCCTGTTGAAGTCGGTTAAAGACTATTGCATAGAAACACTTAACGGATGAAGATTCGGTTATTCTTAATCTCAGCAATATCGAACACCGAACACCGAACACCATAACCAAACACTCAGTACCAAACACCAACACCCAAAACAATCCAGTCTCTATCCGCGATAACTTCACTTCTCACGATACCATACCTATGTAAAAAGGTTGTCTCATAAGTAGCTACAGCTACAAATGGGACAACCTTTTTTTCACAGATAAGCATTTATATGTTTAGGGTAAGCAAAGCTTACACCTTATTTATTTGAGTTGGGAGAAAGGTCGAAATACCTGAACTTGAGGGATTTGATTGGATGATATCCAATGTTCTCTCATGACATCGGCGGTTAGGA